>CAIWVT010000617.1 GCA_903916135.1 uncultured bacterium | reverse complement strand
TTAAAACAATAATTTCTTTGTTTTTTAACTCATCCAATCTCCATGTATAATCAGGTGTTACCCCTGTATAGGTTGAAGTTGTGGCAACGCCACCGGCGGGAGTATAAACAATTTGTGTTTCGAAAAAAGAAACAACTTCTTTACTTTTAATGTCATTATCTTTATTTCCTTCCATAAAATACCATTGCCCGGTTTCAACACGTGTAGCACCATCACTTATAACAGTGCGCTTATACGTACCATCTTTAATGATTTCAACAGTTTCTGTATAAGATTGCGAACCGCCAAGACTGCTCGAAACAGTTGCTCCGGTGTAGGTCAAGGTTTCGCTTGTTCCTGAAGTATAGACCACCGAACCCGATTCTAAAGTCCATTCAGCAACCAAGCGAGCTTTTCTTGAACGTAATGAAATTGCAGGGTCATTTGCCCCTTTTTTGCATGATTGAAACATTGGAACTGCCATTACGGCTACCAAAAATACTAATAATAATCTTTTCATAATTGTTTTGTTTTTAGTTAATAATTGATTTTTGTTAATAATTGATTTTTGTTAATAATTGTTTTTGGTTATTAATTGATTTTGCTTATTAATTGATTTTGCTTATTAATTGATTTTGCTTATTAATTGCGTGCAAAAATAATAAAAATTTACGACAAACTCATAAATTCTTTTTTAAATTTATTTCTTCCGAAATTATACTCAAGTCGGAAGAGTTCGGATTGCTCACAATATAAGTGGTTTCGTCTTTCATAGACAATTTCACTTCATCGCTTGCTAATTTGATGATTTTATATACCCGTGCTGCCAAATCGCCTGTACCCGCCCAAATGGTAGTGGTAGTGTTGGCGTTAATTTGCAGCACAGTGGTTGTTTTCGTTGGTTGCAGCCCCAACAGTTCTTTATATTTGGTGTCGCTGTCTTTGCCGCCGCCCGAAAAATACCAACTTCCTTCCTCTTTAAAGGAATACGTGGAGGTGTCGGTCGAAACATATTGATCCCAAAGATATCCGCCATCTTTGTTAAACGAGATTTTCATCGTTGCATGAGAGACATAGCGATAGTTGGAATACGATGTGATTAGCGAGGACCCATCGAATTCAAACGAATTGCTGTTGTTGTTGGTTTGTTCCACGCGTTTGTAGAACGAAAACCCCCAATCTTGACACAAACGATGCTTGCGCGAATAGAATGAAAAGGAAGGATCTTCTGCCCCTTTCTTGCAGGCGTTGAAAATTGGAATCATAATCATAGCAGCCAAAACGACCACTAAAAGGCGTCTAAATGTTTTCATATATTTGATTTTAAAAAACTGTGTAAAATTACGAACATTTTTTATATTTGATGAAAAAAAAATAAAATTTTTACGTTTTACGATAAAAAAAGAAAAAGGTTGCCTCCAAATTTGTAAAGAAATATTTTTTCTAACATTAATTTATATCCGTAGTAAATCAAATAGATTCATAGAATTAATGCCACAGATTCACAGATTACAAACCACAAAGTGTATCATAATATTTTTAGATTAATCTGTGAATCTGTGGCAACATCCTTACTTGCAATTTCTTTTATCTGTGAATCTGTGGCAACATTCTTTCTTGTTATTTCTTTAATCTGTGAATCTGTGGCAATTTTTTTATTTTCAATTTCTTTTATCTGTGAATCTGTGGCAACATCCTCTCTTGTTATTTCTTTTATCTGTGAATCTGTGGCAACATCCTCACTTGCAATTTTTTTCTAACTTGGCTTTTGCACCTGCATAGCCTAATGCACTAGCAGATTTTAAATCTTCGCACATGCCTTTCTCATCTTTCAATTGGTCTTTACATGCTGCGCGATAATAATACCACTCACCATTCGAGAAAATTTTCAAGGCATTTGTATAATCTTCCAAAGCTAAAGCATATTTATTTTGATCTAAATTAATTTTTGCACGTCCTGCGTATGCTTCTGCGCTTCGCGGATTCAGTTGCAGGGCTTTGTTGTAGGCGATTTGGGCATTTTTAGGTTTATTTTGTTTTAGATATATTTCTGCCATAAAAATATTGGAAGAATCGCTTTGCGGATTCAATTGATTCACCTTCATGAAATCTTTCAAAGCTTCGTCCAATTTCGCTGATTTATAATAGCAGATTGCCCGCTTGAAAAATAAATCAGCTCCCTTTTGCCCAAAAGAATTCATCAAAGTTGTGAAATCGGCTATGGCTTTTTCATAGCTTGCTGAAAGATATAAGGCATTAGCTCTGTGTTTATAGATATCAACGTTTTGAATTTTATTGTCCATTGCTTTCGAGAAATCAGCAGCCGCGGCAGGATATTTTTTTTCTTGTTCATAAAGCAAAGCACGTTGATAATAGGCTTCCGCAAAATCTGCCTTCAGGCTGATGGCTTTCCCGAAATCGGCTATGGCATCGGTTTCTTTCTTGGTTTTTTCATAAAGCAATCCACGTTTGAAATAGGCGTCGGCATTGCGTTCGTTCAGTTGCAGCACCACTGTCAGGTCTTTCAAAGCCGCTTTGGTGTCATTGATTTTTAAATAATAATTTGCTCGCGCGATAAAGGCATCTTCACTCTTTGGTCTCAGTTCGATGGCTTTGGCATAATCTGCTAAGGCACTTTTTTCTTGTTTTAGCTCGATATAAGAAGCGGCTCGCAAAACAAATGCTTGGTAATAGTTCGGATTCACTTGAATTGCCTTCGAGAAATCTTTGATGGCTACATCGTGTTTTTTCTGAACAACATAGCATTTGCCGCGCTCCAAATAGGCTTCATAAAAGGTTTCATTCTTCTGCACACAATTGGTGAAATCTAAAATTGCATTGGCAATATCTTTATTCTTAACCTTCAACACCCCCGCATCGTAATAAGAATTCGCTGTTTGTGCGTAACCATAAACGGAAAGCATCCCAACAAAAACTGTAAGCAATAAGATTTTTTGAACCTTCATAATTGTTTGATAAAATAAATATCGGCAAAGCTAAAAATTATCTGCCAACTAATAAAATTTATTTTCAGATTTCGAGTTTATTCGGATATTATTTAACAAAAGTGGGCTATTGAGAAATAAAATAATACTTTTGCCACATTAGTATAGGCTTGATGGATGATAAAAATTTAATTGACAATTTGATTTCGGGCGACCAAAAGGCGTTCAAATCCTTGGTGGATTTGTATGCTGATAGGGTGTTTCGGGTGTGTTATAGCTTTGTCAATCATCGGCAGAATGCAGAAGATTTGAGTCAGGAAGTGTTTATAGAAGCGTTTCGCAGCATGGTGCAATTCAAACGGGAATCGCAAATCGGCACGTGGCTCTATCGCATCGCCATCAACAAATCCTTGAATTTTATCCGTAAGAAAAAGCAAACGCAATGGTTGGTCAATTTCGGTTTGCTATCCAATTTGGATGAAGATAAAACGATTGCCAGCAACAGCATCCCCGAATTGAGCGCGGAAAGCCAATTTATCAATCAAGAGCAAAAGAAACTATTGTACGAAACGATTGAGAAGCTTCCCAAAAATCAACGCATCGCGTTTACCTTACATAAATTGGACGACATGTCCTATAAAGAAATTTCCGAAATAATGGATGTGTCCCTTCCCTCGGTGGAATCCTTGCTGCATAGGGCAAAGAAAGGTCTGCAAGAAAAACTTTTAAAAAACTTTCGATAGGAGCGCAAGTTTTTTCTGAAAATGGTGTCAAACAAATACGAGTTTAAATCATGGAATGTCATAACGTAAAAAATCAATTGGTGGATTTCTTCTATAAAGAATTGGAAAAGGATTCTTTGGTGGAAGTGCAAAATCATATTAGTACCTGTGCGGGCTGTGCTATAATATATGGTAACATTTCCAAAGTGCTCGGTGCCGCCGCTGATGTGAAAGATGCGCAAACGGATGCTTTTTACAGCACGCGTTTATTTGCAAAATTAGAAGGCAGCGCACCTGCAACGCCTTATTGGATGTTTCAGAAAAAACTTTTGCGTCCTGTTTTATTAGTTTCGATGGCTGCTTTGGGTATTTTTGTTGGTGTGACCATCGGCAACAAACTCCCTGAAAAGACAACAACAACCGAGAATGGCAATGTGATTATTTCCACCTTAGCGAGCGAATATTATGTGGGAGCAAGCAGTGAAGACAATTTGGAGAATTATTATTTAACCGATAAAAAATAAAAAGATGAACTATTTCTCGAATAAGAAAATCTCGTTTTGGATAGTCATGGCTGTGATAATTTTAAACTTTACGGCAATAGGAACTATACTATATAAATTATATGTACATCCAACGGAAAATAGAGTGTGCAATAAAATGCCCTGTGCGCAATCCTATCTCGAAAGCGAACTAAAACTTTCGCCCGTTCAGGCAGCGGAGTTCAAGAAGCTAAAAGAAAAACATCACGACACAGTGTGCGCGGTGAATCAACTGATGAAAACAAAACGGAATTACCTCTCCGAAAATATGACCAGACCCAATCCCGACACCTTGATGCTGATGAAAACGGCTGATGAAATCGGACTGTTGTATGCGCAGATTCGCAAGTTGTATGTGATGCATTATTTTCAATTGTGGAAAGTATGCGATGCTCAACAGCAAGTGAAGTTGGCATCCATCTTTGGCAAGATGTTTTGCTCCGAATGTAGAATGGGCGACAGTATGCCCAACAAAATGAGTCGCCATCAAACCCACGGTGCATGTAGTATGCATAAAGATAAATATTAATCAATAAAACAAATAAACATGAAAAAAATGAAAGTAAAATTAATGATGGTGCTGTTGATAGTGATGTCCGGCATGTTTTTCAACACGGCTTTGTTTGCGCAAGGTCCAGGTTCAAGTCAATGTCAACACAATATGGAAAAAGGTGAAGGCATGAAAGAGTGTCATCCTCAAGGATGCTGTGGCATCTCGGATTTGACTGCCGAACAACAAAAACAAATTGATGCTTTGAAATTGAATTTGATGAAAGAGTGTATCAACATTAAAAATCAAATTGAAGAAAAGAAAGCGCATCTCATCACTGTTTCATCAGGCGACAATGTGGATATGACGGCTGTGAACAAAACTATTGACGAACTCTTCGCGTTGAAAGCTGATTTAGTGAAAAAACATGAAACCTTTAAACAAGAGGTTCGCAAACTGTTGACTGCTGACCAAAAAACGATTTTCGATTTGAATCAAGCCAAGAAACAAGGTAAAGGTTCAAAAGACTGCAAAGGCAAAGGCGGCAAATGTCATGAAGGACAAAAATGCGAAAAAGGTGAATCCGGTTGCCACAAAGGAGACGGCGGTGCAGGTTGCCACAAAGGAGACGGCGGTGCAGGTTGTCAGAAAGGTGGCGGCGAAGCCCCAAATTGTCACGGTAAAGATACAAAATAATAAAATTAAAGCAGGCTTTCCGAAAGCTTCATCAGCGATGAGGCTTTCGGAAAGTTTTTTATTTACATCCATAACAAAAGCATCATCATTCATCACAAGGAATCTGCGCTGAAATTGGCTATGATGTGCATCAACATAAATCAAAAAAATAAAACTTTCGAAATGAAATATATTCTAACAATCTTATTATTGTTTTCTATCGCTTTGACTTCCGAAGCACAAAATAAACCCGGCAGTGGCGGCGGCAATGGCAACGGCAATGGCATGAGGGGCGGCGAAGCCCAAGCTCCAATTGGCACTATCGTCGGTGTGGTGATTGACAAAAAGACCAATGTGCCTGTCGAATTTGCCAATGTGATAGTATGTCGCATGAAAGACACTTCTATGGTTACGGGCGCCCTCTCGAACGGCAAAGGAAAATTCAACATTGATAAGGTGCCTTTTGGTAAGTATATAATAAAGGTAAACTTTATCGGTTTCAAATCCACCTTTGTTCCCAACATTATGGTGAAACCCGATAATAGCGATATCAATATCGGCACAGTGGAATTGGAATCTTCTGCCACCAATTTGGGTGTGGTGGAGATAAGCGGACAGAAAGATCAGATAGAATATAATCTTGACAAACGCGTAATCAATGTGGATAAAAACACTTTGACCTCGGGCGGCACGGCTTTGGATGTGATGCAAACCATCCCGTCGGTGAGCGTGGATATTGACGGCACGGTGAGTTTGCGCGGTTCGAGCAATGTTACCATCTTTATTGATGGTCGCCCTTCGGCGCTCACAAGCTTAGATCAGATGCCCGCCGCCATGATTGACAAGGTGGAAATCGTGACCAACCCTTCGGCGCGCTACGACCCTGATGGCATGTCGGGCATCATCAACATAGTTACCAAAAGAAAAAAAGAACCCGGCTACAACGGCATGGTTTCAGCGAATGTGGGCACGGGCGGCAAATACAGCGGCTCCTTGAATTTGGGCTACAGCCGTAAGAAGTTCAACCTGTTTGCCAATGTGGACTTCCGCAGGTTTCATTCTCCATCCAACAGCACCACCTATCGCGAATTGTATCATTTGGACACCACCACCTATTACGAACAAGATAATAAGAACATCCGCAGCGGCTATTTTTCCAATGTCAAAATCGGTGCCGACTATTTCATCAACAAAAAAAATACTTTATCATTTACGGGCACCTACAACTATCGCAAGTTTCTGCCCAACGACACCACTTCCTATCAGAATCGTGATATGGACTCCGTCATCACCGATTTCTACAAGCGCGGCAATCTCGGCAAAAATAAAAACAACGGCTTTGAGGTCAGCTTAGATTATCGAAAAACCTTTACCCAGAAAAATGAGGAACTCACCGCCAACCTCTTTTATTCAAATTCAAAAGGTGATTCCTATTCGGATTTAAACACCTTGTGGTTCGACGGCTACACGCCTATAGATTCCACATTGTTGAGCCAAACAACAGACAACTTAGGCGTCAACCAAAACTATTTGGCGCAAGTGGATTTTGTGCGACCCTTGGAGAATGGCGGTAGGATAGAGATGGGATATAAAGGCACGTATAAAAACAACGATAACAATTATGTGTTGAGCAATAAGATGAACGATGGGCAATGGGTCACCAATATGAATACCAGCAACGACTTTCTCTATCAGGAGCAAATCCATGCTGCCTATTTTATCTATGCCAATAGTTTGAAGAAATTCAAGTATCAATTGGGTTTGCGTGCCGAGCAGGCTATCAGCGTTTCGAACCAAAAGACGATGGAGAAAATCTATCGCAACGACTATTTCAATTTGTTTCCCACCATACATTTCAAATACGAATTCACCGACCACAACGCCCTCCAGTTGAGCTACAGCCGCCGTGTGAACCGTCCGCGTGCGGGCAACATGAACCCTTTCATCAACAACACCGACCCCATGAACCTCTCTGCCGGCAATCCCTTCCTGAAACCCGAATACACCAACTCCTTCGAGCTTGGACATCTCATTGATTTCAAATCCACATCCTTCAACACCACCCTCTTTTATCACGAAACCGAAAACATGATCACCACCGTCATCAACGTCTTGTCGGGCGGCATCACCATGAGCACCTACGACAATCTCAACAAAGGCTCCTCCTTTGGCTTGGAGTTGATCTACAGTCAGGGCATCGCCAAATGGTGGAAAATCAATGCCAACCTCAGCTATTTTGGTTTGAAATATGACGGCAACGTCAACGTGGCGGGCTTGAGCAAAGTCAACACGAGTTGGACTGCCAAGGTCAACTCAACCATGACCTTTTGGAAATCCTTCGACGTGCAACTGAGTTTCAACTACACCGCGCCGCGCGTCACCGTGCAGAGTGGCGGCGACTTCCGCGGCGGCTATTCGGGCGGACAAGGCAAACAAATTGCCAACTACTCCATGGACATTGGCTTGAAAAAAGACTTCCTCAAAAACAAACTCACCGTAACCGCCCGTTGCAGCGACGTGTTTCTCACCAACAAATATCGCCTCACCACCGATGCCACCAACTACTATTCCCTCTCCAACCGCTATCGCGAAACCCGCGTGCTCTATGTGGGCGTTTCCTACAAGATAAACGGCGGCATCAAACAAAAGAAACGCAAAACCAACGGCGAGGACATGCAGCCTGATGGCGAATATTAAATGAAAAATGAAAAACTAAAAATGAAAAATTAATGCAGCCTAAAATTTTTCATTTTTCATTTTTCATTCTCAAATCTCA
>CAIWVT010000616.1 GCA_903916135.1 uncultured bacterium | reverse complement strand
TCTATTTATTTGAACTAATTACAATAGTTCGTTTCAAAACATCAATTATATTCGAACTAATACAAAAAGTTCAGTTTAAAAAAGATGTTTTATCTGATATAGAACCTGTTTTTCGAATATATAGGTTTAGTACATGTCCTAGTTATATAGTCGTTCCTTATAAAGCCTATTTCAAGCTACTGATGAAGAAATATATTGAGGAAAGAGCAGTCGAAAAATAAATCGAAAAAGTTTTTCTTTTAACTTTTCCATCATCTTTTTCAAATTCCATGCTGTTGCAGCCATAAATGCATTGATTTGTATGCCTTCTTCACCCAATAGGTAATTTTGAGCCAAGCGAAAGTCAGATTTAAGATGTCCGATAATTGGTTCTATTCCTGCTCTTGCCTTGAACTTCTTGCGTTTGTTTTGCTTTTGGTATTGTGTGTCTGTTAATTTTGGTTTGGTGGGGGTTGAGATTATGACACCTTTAATTTCCTTACTTCCCTTACCACCTCTATCGTAAACTAATTCATTCGGTAAGCTTAATCCATTATTTTCCATCTGGTCAAGCAATGGCTCTATTGTGTGTCCATCAAATTTGTTTTCTAAAAACGCTTTTATTCCTGTTATGATTTTGCGACCTTTCTTGCTTGTTGTTACAAGTCCTATTTTGTTCCCAAACTCATATTGTTTGTGTGCTTTGCCTTTAGCTATGCATTTGGTAAATGACTTATGAATGCTGTAAATCTTATTTTTATCGTTCTGCTGTTGATTAACCACACGTTTGTATAGCATTAACTCTTTTTCATAATGCTTGTTCTGTTGTTCATTCATCTTGCGTTCTAACTCACGAAGCTGTGTATTGGCTATAGTTTTTAAACGCTTCTTTGCTTTTTTTGCTTGCTTTGCACGTTTGGGATGTTTGCCATTGTAAGTATCTCGAAGAAGTTGTTTGCTTTCACGGGTATAACGCTGTCTTTGCTTTATGCCTTCTTTTGCTGCTATTTTATTACACTTGTCTATTACCTTCTTATTCAACTTAGCATCGGTAGGAAAACTAGTGTTGTTTTCCTGAACTGTAGTATCAGATAATACAAATTTTGATTTCCCTACTGCTTCTTTGCCATGCAACTTTACACTGTATGCAAATATCTTTCCAATTCCTTCCTCGCCCACTCTATGACGGAAGTGAACAAAATCACTCGGGTCAAACGGAAACTTATGCTCAAAAAATACTCCTCCGCAAAAATATTGAAAGTAAACATCGCGAACCCAAGTTTCTGGTAGACGTTCATCACCAAGATTATACAAATATTTTAAGAGCAAGCAGCCTACCATTAGACGAATAGGAACGCTTGGTGCTCCATTTTCTGAGTAGTAAGGTGCAAACTCAACTTCAAAATACTTCCAATCAATTGCTTTTCCTAAAAGAACTAATTCATGATTCATGTCTATAAAATCTACCAATAAGGGACGGAATAGATCTCGTTGGCTTTTTATGGGTAATTTTCCTATCATAATTTGCAGGTTTTTATTCAGCAAAGATACAAAATCCTGCATTAATAAACAAGTAAAATCTAACATATATTATTATATGTTAATATTTTATATCTATTATAAGGAGCGACTATATAATAGTATATCTTTGAAAAAATACAATTCAAAAAAAGGATTCAATTCCTTTGTACTAGATAG
>CAIWVT010000615.1 GCA_903916135.1 uncultured bacterium | reverse complement strand
TTTATCAAACATTTTTTAAATTATTAACAGGCAAAAGATATTTTTCAAAAATTATTTTTACCTTTGTAGCATGAAAAGTATAAGACAAATCATTTATTATAAAAATGAATAATAACATTACAACATTTGATGAACATTTAGAAGATCGTTATGGACCAATAGGGTCAATAAAAAGAACAGAATTTGAAATTAATGCAAAAGCATTTGCAATTGGAGAAGTTATTAAGGAGGAAAGACGATTAGCACACATGACTCAAGAACAACTTGCAGCAAAAACAGGAATAAAAAAAAGTTTTATTTCAAGAATTGAGAATGGTCATAGTGATACTCAATTATCAACGCTTTACCGCCTTTTAGAACTTGGACTTGGACGCACTATTTCTTTGACTATACAATAAAAACGATTGCTAACAGGCACTTGTTTTCAGTGGCAGACAGATACTCCGTTCAGCTTAGCCTGTGCCTAAATCGAAGATATTCATATAGCCTCTGCCTATTTAACCAATCAACTAATCAACCAATTAACTAATCAACTAATCAACCAATCAAAAAAAATGAAAACAAAATTATTGATACTTATCTTCAGCATTTTCATGGGAAGTGCTGTTATACAAAACTGTTATTCGCAGGACGTAAGCTCACCCTTCAAACAAGGGCTTGCCTACTACGATGCAGGCAATTATACAGCAGCCATTGAGCAATATAATAAGGTATTGCAAAGCAATCCGAAGGATGAAAAAACTTTATACAACCGTGGTTTGGCTTATTTCAAACTTACGAATTACGAATCGGCAATAAAGGATTACACCGATGCCATCCTCATTGACCTTAAATATGAAAATGCCTATTTCAACCGTGGCTTGGCATATTACTATCAAGGAAACTATTCATTTGCCATCATTGATTTTAATGCCGCCTTGAATCTAAATCCTGAGAGTGCTGAAGCCATATATAGTCGCGGGCTATGCTATCGCAAGAAAGGTGATTTCGAAACTGCCATAGCAGATTATACGAAAGCAATAAAAATGAATCCTCAATACACAGATGCCTATTACAGCAGGGGATTAGCCTATTATTACAAAGGAGCCTATCAAACTGCCATTGACGACTACACCTTTGCCATCGTCCTCGATTCAAAGTATGCGGATTCCTACTACAACCGTGGTCTGGCGTATGATAAACTCAATGACATGCAACATGCCATAGAAGACTATACCGCTACCATAAAACTAAAACCGGAAGATTCGGATGCTCTTTATAACAGAGGTATAGCGTATTACAACCAAAAAGATTATGACCTTGCAATAAATGATTTTAATGCTGCTTTGAAGATAAAGCCTCAGCAAGCCGATGTGTATGTATTTAGGGTCTGCTGAAAAACTCAGCGACCACATATAAGCCCAACTTGATTAGGATAGGATAAAACTGTTTTTAAAAGCATAAGATAATAATAATTCTCCTTAAAGATGAATAACATTTTTATTGAACATATTGCTGAAAAACT
>CAIWVT010000614.1 GCA_903916135.1 uncultured bacterium | reverse complement strand
GTGGATTTGTTGCCCGACATGTTATACGGAATCGCAAGCATGGCGGCGAGAATCATTAGGAAGGTGAGTTTTTTCATAGTTTTATTTTTGTTTAGATTATCAATTATTGAACCAATTTATAGTAATGTGACAACTGTGATGCCATCACCTCCGAATTCTAAGCGCTCATCTTCGAAAGCAACGACGCTTTTGTGCTTCGATAGTATCTCTCTGGTGATTCTGCGCAACACGCCTGTGCCCTTGCCATGCAGGATTCTAACGGTGAAATTCTTTAACAAGACCGCATCATCAATATATTTTTCGATGAGGGTAATGGTTTCTTCTGCTCTTTTGCCTCTCAAGTCCAAAGTAGCGCTAAAATCGGACACTTTGTCTTGTATTTGGTTGGTAAATTCGGAATAGTTGCTTTTGGTGATGTTTTTATAACTGTCCAGATACTCTTTTCTGGAAGCTTCTATCAATTGAGAAACGGGCAAAATGATGCGCAAGTTGTTGTACATAACAAATGCCTGATTCTTTTTGATTTCGACGATTTCACCAATCTGGTTTTGTCCTGGGATTTTGACGAAATCACCTTGTTTGGGATTGAGCAGTGGGGTTTCCTTCTTTGGAATCTTAGCCAATTGTTCTTGATGTTTCTTGATGGGCGATTTGGGTGGAATCACTTCGGGAATTTCTTCGGGCAAGGTGAGTATTTCGATGGTTTCTTTCAGTTCTTGACGAAGCGTTTGTGTGATAACCTTTTCAGCATTCGATTCTTTAATCTCTTTGATAGTCTTTTCGATAGAAGCATTTGCTTTTTGCAAGAGCTTTTCGGCTTCGATTTTGGCATCTGCGAGATATTGTTTCTTTTTGGAATCCAAATCGGAGAGGAGGGCTTGGTACTTGTCTATCATATCCGACAAGAAATTATCTGCCATCTTAATCTTCTCCTGCTGCTTCACCAAATCTTCTTTCTCGATTTCAAATTGCTGAATTTGTTTCTCGAAACTAATCTTCTCGACACCTGAAAGCTCTATCGCTTTTTGAACCACATCTTTTGGATAGCCAATCTTTTCAGCTATTTCAAAAGCATAGGAACTTCCTGAATAGCCTATGCGAAGTTTGTAGAGGGGCTGCATCTTCACACTATCAAACATCATGGAAGCATTGACCACACCCGCAGTTTTGGCTGCATATTCTTTTAGGTTGGCATAATGTGTGGAAACCACCCCAAAAGATTGTTTTGTGTTGAGTGCATCCAAGGTTGCTTCTGCAATGGCTCCTCCAAGTTGCGGTTCTGTGCCGCTTCCAAATTCATCAATCAAAAACAAAGTATCGGATTCTGCATGGAGTAGGAATTGGTTGAGATTCTTCAGATGCGAACTGTAGGTGCTCAAATCATCTTCAATGGACTGTTCATCTCCAATTTCGATAAAGATTTTCGAGAATATCCCTGAGGATGAATTCTCATGAACAGGAATCAGCAAGCCGCATTGCAGCATATATTGCAGCAAGCCAACCGTTTTCAGACAAACCGACTTGCCCCCTGCATTGGGACCTGAGATGACCACGATTCTTTGGTCTTGATTCAAGAGAATATCGAAAGGAACTACTTCTTTTTTAAGTGTTCTTAGATGCTGAGCTAATATGGGATGGGATGCGTTCTGCCAATTAATTTCTTCACGATTCAATAGCAGCGGTTTCACCGAATGGGTTTCAATCGCTAACTGTGCTTTGGCTCTAATAAAATCTATGGTGCTCAGGAAATGATAACTTTGCACCATGCCCGAAAGGAGTGGTCGTAGGAATATGGAGAACTGCGTCAGTATTTTGATGATTTCTTTGCGTTCCGCAGCTTCAAGCTCGCGTAGCGAATTGTTCATCTCGAATATCTCGGAAGGTTCGATAAACACGGTTTGCCCGCTCGATGATTCGTCGTGTATATAGCCTTTTATCTTTCGTTTGTTCGAAGCATTGATGGGAATCACACTGCGCCCATTGCGGATGGTTATCTCGCTATCGGACACGATGACATTGTCTTTCTTCAGACCACTTAATATTTGGTTCAGCCTTCTTTCAATTTGGCTTTGGGTTGACTTGATGCTGCTACGTATCTTTTTCAATTCGTCGGACGCTGTGTCGCGTATGCCGCCTTTGTCATCTAAGATACGATTCACCCCTGTGATGATTGCAGGATACACTTCTATTTCATTTGATAAGGCTAACAACAAAGGATACAGCTCTTTCTCTTCATAGATAAAGGTGACAATATCTTGAATGATGGTGTAGGACAGGCGCAGTTCTGCAAGCTTTTCCAACTCAATGTAAGTGCCATCAAGTTTGATTCGTTCAAGCTCGGGAATTAAATTGTAATAATCTTGGGAAGGAAAGTTTTCTGGCGATTGCAATATGTCCACAAACTCAGCGGTGAGTGACAACTGATTTTCGATTTGATTGATAGAGGTAGAAAAGCGGATATTGTCAACTTTTATCTCACCTAATTCGCTTAAGCAAAGATTCTTTAAAAGAGTTTTTATGGTGTCGAAACCTGTTTTGTATTCAAAACTATCTGGAAAAATCACGTAAACTTGTTTAGTATTTTTTGAATCGAAATATAAATTTCTACAAAGATAAGCACAAAATAGAAACCAAAGCCCTTTTCAATAAAAATATAACATCTTTCAAGACATTTTTTGTGTAAGTAGGCATAACCATTATGCCTACTATTTCAGACTAATGAAATCTGTTTAGCCGCAATGGAAAAACTTTTGCACCAACTTAATCATTTCCGCATTGTTGTTGTTTAGCTCTTGACGCAGATTTTTGTCATCAAATTTCTTTAAATTTCTGATGATACCATCAATAGTGTTTTGCGAAAACACATCATACTTCTTATAAATATCTGTTTGTTCTTCCAACTTTAGTGCCGAATCCCAACATGAGAACGGCAATGTCTGCAGGCTCTTCACCTTTTCTTTATGTTCATCATCAAAGATGTTTACATCCACATAGGTGTCTTTTGCCAACTCCAAAGCATTCTCCATTTCAAAACCATGACGAGCAGCAACTGTCAAGCCTGCCAACAACAGATAGGTATCTGCCGAACCATCAGGACAACGAAACTCAACGGTTTGTTTGTCGCTATAATCTTCTGTAGGCACTGCTTCCAAAGGATTAGCTTTCACTATCATGTCGTTGATGCCGCACCATCCCAAAGGCACACGCACCAAAACTGAACGGTTTCTATCACCCCAACAAATATTGGTAGGTGCTTCCTGATGTGGCACCAATCGAAAATAGGAGGTAGGGTTGGTGTTGCCAAAAGCGGTCAATGAAGGCGCAAGTGACAAATAGCCTGCAATCATCTTCTTAGCTGTGTTGCTAATTGTGCCACAATCCACCATAGCATTGATATTGTCTTTCATCAAACGGGTATGAATATGCAAGCCGCTTCCTGCTTTGCCCACGGTTATTTTCGGAGCAAATGTGATGTTGATGCCATATTGATACGCTAAGGTTCTGATAATCCATTTCGAAATCACCAATTGATCGGCGGAATCTTCCACATCCACAGGCAAGAACTCAATCTCATTTTGTTCATATTCCAAATTATCTATCGAAAAGCTGCCGACTTCCGTATGTCCATATTTGATTTGACCGCCTGCACGCGAAATCTCCAACATCGCTTGGGTGCGAAACTGTTCCCATTTGGCAAAAGGCGTTGACTCATGGTACGCTTTCTGATCTTTAGCAGGAAACAAGGGATCTCTCTCGCTTATGGCATAATACTCCAACTCACCCATGGTTTCGTAGCGAAAACCTGTCTGTGCTTTGAGTGCGTTATGCGCCTTATGCAAGATATATTCAGGCGAGGCGGGCAATGGATTTCCTTCTTTGTTGAAATAGGAACACAAAATGTCGAGCGTCGGAATATCCGAAAACGGATTCACAAAAGCAGTTTTAAATCGAGGCATCACATACAAATCGCTCGAACCTGCTTCTATATAGGAAAACAAACTCGAACCATCCACACGCTCGCCTGTCGAGAGCAAATTGTCTAAATGTTTTTTGTTGTTGATAACAAAATTCAGTGTTTTCAAGCGGCTGTCTTCGCCCGCGTATCTAAAATTTATCATCTGAATGTGGTTGGCTTCAATAAATTTTATCAAATCAGCCTTCGTAAAGCCAGATTGAGGTTTGTCTAAGAACTGTACTAAAGGGTTAGGATTCAGTTCGAACTGTGAAAAGTCTGCCATATTTTATATGTTTTTTATGTTGAATTAAATTTGGCATCAAACGTAGTAAATTTTCCAATATGATTGCAAATTTTGAAAAAATATTTTCTTTCAACAAAAGATTCACTTCATATAAATCATTCAAATCGAAAAACAATAGTGATATTTTGCCCTCGTGCATCACGATATTTTACTTAAATCATCTCTGAATTTGAAATAAAACATGCCTTGGTATTGCAAAATTTTATACTTTTGCACCTCAAAATCTCTCCGTAGCTCAGTTGGTAGAGCAATTGACTCTTAATCAATGGGTCATAGGTTCGAATCCTATCGGGGAGACATAGAAATGAAGATTAGAGTGTTTCAATGGATTATCACAGGCTCTAAGACGATGAAAATATAGTGATAGGTTGATTAATATTTCCTAACACTATTTTTTTTGTTATTGGTTGAATAGTTATATTGTTATATTGTTGAATTGTTACATTATTGTTCATTTTAGTAATATTTTATAGCTATTATTCTTTTAATCTTCTAATTTTACAGCACTATAATTACAAATCCAGCGAGTACGCAGTTGCGAACTTCGCACTGGCTTGTATATTTTTTCTTTTAAAATATTGTTTTCTTTTTGTAATCACTATATGAAGAAAACCTTTCCACCAATTCTTTTTCTTCTAAATATCTCCAAAAAAGTATATTCACTATAAAAATAAATGATAGAATGAATGAATAAACGGATCCGAAAAATATTGGAGCCGCTAATAGCCAAAGAATAAAAGCTAAATACATCGGATGCCTTATTTTTGAATAAATTCCTTTGGTTATCAAATCCCCTTCATAACTTTCTAATGTTTTAATTGTGATTAACGCTATTAAAAATACAATCAGTCCTATACTGACTAACAAAACACCCAAAAGCTGTATTATTCCAGATGGTGGGATTTTATATACATCAAAGCTACATAGTGCAAACCAGGACAACCATAATAATAGCATGTTGATAAAAACTATCACAAAAGTTAATTTATTGGGTTTCAATTTATTTTTATGTTTTAATATTTCATAAATTGACCTGAAAATATGCGTAATTGTGCAAACTATAATAAGTGAAAAAAATATAAGTTTATCCATAATTCTATTTTATTAGGTTTTATTATTTCTTTACTTTTGTAAAAGGAATTAACATGGGAACTTCCTTTTGATAGTTGATGTATGCATCTCCAAATTCAAGAACAAGTTTTTTCTCTTCAAGTATAGTACCTATAATAACATAAATTGTCAGCACTATATTAACAACTATGTCCGCCATCTTAGATGTTTGACACCATAAATATATTATTAAAGCAAGATACATTGGGTGTCGCATAATTCCTAATAAGCCTCTCTTTTTAATTTCATTCGATGATTTTATTTCTTTAGTTTTTCCAAAGTGTAAAATTTGGCGAATTCCAAAAAATGACAATGAATCATAATCAAAGAAAAAAGCCCAAAAGAACATTAATAATGAAGCAGCAGTAAGTATATACCTTAATATGTCCAAATATTGTCCATAAAAGATAATTACTTTATTATCTAATTGTTCAGTATAATTTAATAAAGGAATAAGTAAGAATAATGAAATTAAGATATAAAACAATCGGTAAAACGCATTATACTTCTTTAATAAGCGATTCATCAGATTTGTGAATCCAATACTTATTAAGTAACTATGAAGTGCACAGTATCCTGTCCACATTATCACTATTATCAAATATTTCATGTTTTTTAGTTTTTTAAGCTTGCACACAATGTCTTTATATGTAAACCTTAAACCAAAAAAAGGTGCACACTATTTACACTATGGTAATGCTATGTTTACCTTATTTCATTTTTATGGTGCATAATAATTTTTACAAAGATAAAAAAGATTTCTTTTGTGATGACAATTCCTTGTGAAAAAATCAGGTACGAAGTGGCAAACTTGATTCATAAGTTGAAATGTTATATTGTTGAATTGTTACATTGTTGTTCATTGATAAGTCGGGGCGCGACTTGAAGTCGCACTCCGACTTGCAGAATTAATCCTTTATTATCCTTCTCACATAAACCATATTGTCGCTTTGCAGTTTTACTATATAAACTCCTTTGGATATCTTGCTTATATCCATGTCTGTTTTTTCTTGCAGTATGGCTTGCTGCAAAAGTAGTTGCCCTTGCATGGTGTAGAGGGATAGGGTGACATCTTTGGCAGGCGTTGATGTTTCAATAGTTATGTGATCTTCAGCAGGATTGGGATACATCCTAAACGTATTGTTTTCAAAGGATTCTTCGATGCCTATATTGGTTAAATTGATGACGTTCGATGTGTCGGAAGAGCATCCGCCAATCGTAACAATGACATAATACAGTCCATTTTGAAGAGGCGTGTAATTTTGAGCTGTGGCACCTGCAATGCTTCCATTGTTCCAATACCATTGATTCCCTGCGGCAGCGCTTGAAACAAAATGATTCCCCACCAAAGTTATGACAGGCGTGGGAGGCACTGGATTTACTGTAACAGTTACTGCGTTCGTACTCCAACATCCGTTAGTAGTGCCTGTTATTGTATAAGTAGTAGTGGTAGTTGGAGAAGCAATAACTGTTGCTCCGTAGGTGGTATTCAATCCTGTTGCAGGTGCCCACGAGTAGGTTGTTGCTCCCGAAGCGGTAAGTGTAACGGATTTGCCATTGCAGATAGTTGCAACATTTGGATTTATGACAACATTAGGAACAGCCGTAACCACTATATAATTTGTTTTGGTTCTAATGCCAGGACCTGTAGCATTGGTTGCCGTAAGCGTTACGGAATAAGTGCCCGGAGCGTTATAGCAAATATTGCTTGGGTTTTGCACCGTAGAGGATGTTGTGGCGGCACCCGTAAACGTCCATGCCCACGACAGTATGGGTCCGTTGGTGGCTGAGCCGCTGAAGCTGATACATTGCCCTGCACATAAGGTGGTGTCGTTGGCGGTGAAACTCACTGTGGGCACCGAAACACCTGTGGTGCTTAATGTGATTTGATCTACAGCAAAGGAAGGATCGGTGCCAACACCGTCATCATTGTTCACCCAACGAAAACCAAGTTTCACATTCGGGTTGTTATCGCAAATGGCAGGCAGGGTGGTGGTGAAGGCTGTCCAAGTTCCTTGGGGATTGCAGGTGAGAGGGGTTTTTGCAAGGTCAACCAAGAGCACCCATGTCGTGCCGTTGTAATACCATAGCGTTGCATTGTCGGTGGTTCCATCACCGTTTTCCATATATTTAAACGATAGGGTGATATTTGTTTTCCCCGAACAGTTGATGGTTGGCGAATCGGCGCGGGTGTCAGTTGCCACGCACCAAAAGGTGGGACAAAGCCCACCTGCATCATACGAAGCACCGGGATCGGCAGTAGAGTAACCATTACTAGCCCCAATATGAAGCGTAGCATCCCCGGCGCAAGCCGTTCCGCATGCACCCACGGCATTACCATTTTCGGCGCAACTGACAAACCATTTGTTTCCCGTAGCGTCATTATACCCTGTTGCTGTAAGAACCCATGCGCCGTTTGTACCAGTCGTATAGGTTGAAGCCAAACAAGCAGAGGTACAGCCATTATTAAAAGTTTCGGTCCAGAAAACCTGGGCGCGGCTGCTTGTTGATAGAATCATGAATCCCATGATTGCTAAGATGCGTAAAGATGTTTTCATATTGTTCTCCTTTTTTTTTACAAAGATAGTGAATATTTGAATACAAAGGAAATATTTTTCAACAAAATGTTTTTCAATCACTGTTGTCCGGTT
>CAIWVT010000613.1 GCA_903916135.1 uncultured bacterium | reverse complement strand
CGTTAGGCTGCATTAATAAAGAAAATTTGGTTTTCGAATAAAATATACTTACCTTTGACGTTAGTATCGTAATTCGGTAGCATGATAAAATCATTCGGCTCAAAAGAAACTGAAAAAATTTGGAAAGGAACCAGGTCTACAAAACTTCCAAATGAAATTCAACAAATTGGAAGAAGAAAACTTAGAATGCTGAATAATTCTATCTCAATAATTGATCTAAGGATACCTCCTTCAAACAGACTTGAGAAACTCTCAGGAAAATATAAAGATTATCATAGTATCAGGATTAATGATCAATGGCGAATTATCTTTAAATGGCATAATGGGAATTCATTAGATGTAGAAATAATAGATTATCATAAATAATTGAAAAATGAAAAATTTGGAAAACATACATCCGGGCGAGGTTTTATTAGAAGAATTTTTAATTCCAATGAATATTTCTGCTTACCGGTTATCAAACGATATTAAAATTCCTCAAACCAGAATTAGTGAAATCATTAAAGGGAAAAGAAGAATTACCGCGGATACTGCGTTGAGACTAAGCAATTATTTTGGCAATTCTGCTAAATTTTGGCTGGGACTTCAAGATGATTTTGATTTAGAAGAAGCTTTAACTGTGAAGAAAGACGTGTTTAGCTCTATCAAGCGATACAAAATTAACGCAGCCTAACGTGCTTTCAACCGCAACAAAACCAACATTGACACTGCTCTGCAAAGGTGCGTCGTTGCTGCGGTTGCAAGCGAGGCGTTATGCGTAATTTTTTATGAAAGCATTGATAATACTTCTTTTGTTTACTCTTAGTTTTTGGGATGCTACTTTATTCACCAAGAATAGAGAGTTTGTTTATTTAGTTCAATATCATCAAAATGAACTTGGGATAACCACAAATGAAAATATCTCTTTGACAATAACTGGAAATGTATGGAAGATATCTGCTGAACAAAAAGAAGCGATTTGGCAATATCAAACAAAATCAAAAACAAAACCTAAATTTAGAGACCAATTTTCCCTTGGCTGGTTGTTAACGGACACAACCGGGCTAATTGAAAATGAAAAAAAGGTATGGTTGCATCCACCTAGGAATAATCAATATACATTGACAGAAATAGCTCCATTTCCGGATTTTCGCAAAAATAAAAAAGTTGGAGACACCTACAGTTCGGTTACGTTCTTGGGGTCGGGTTTGGGTCCGTGGAATGGAAAAAAAGTAAAATGCAACTATTCCATTTCGAATATTTGTAAAGGATTTGAAGATTCATTATGGACGATTAAAGCTACTTCTGAGATTGAAGGAAAACTAAATAACTGTGAATTCATTTTCAGTGATAGAAGAGGATTTATCGCCATGACTTACTCATTCTTTAATGGGGATAGTATGAAAATGGAACTTAAAAAATAAAAAAATACGCATAACAAGCCTGTAAAACCAATGCTGATAAGGGGTTCCTGCTTATCGAAGGTTATAACGGCACATGGTTTTACAGGCAAAGCGTTAGCGTTCATGCAAAAACACTGGAGATAGCCGAAAATCCGATAAAGAGTAGGCAATACAAAAATGATACTATTATGAAACAAGTTATTTTATTTGCAATCATTTTTTTTACCGTAATTTCTAGTGTAAACGCATTTAAAAGGAGTAATTTAAAGCAACCCGACAACATTGTTCAAACATTAGGAGACACAAACAATGTTAAGATAGAAACTATGACTAAGGAAAGATTGCTTTACAATTGGAATGCTCTGCTTAGTATTAAATTCGCGAAAGGTGATGGAAAGTTCTACCTTATCTTTTCATATTCTTATAATCCTAATATTGAACTATTGGAAAATAATAGCCTGGATCTTAAAATGAGCAATGGAGAAAAAATACAGATATTCCCTTTTCGTAATTCGATTCGTGAAGATTATAAGAGTAGTGGTCTTTTAGTTTATTCTAAAGGGGAAGAAACAATGAATACTGGAAAACTCGGAGCAACTACAATTTCTTCATCAGGAACTATTTGTCATTACTTATATCAGATTAGTAAGGATCAGTTGCAAAAGTTTTCAGAAAATAAAGTAGAGGTAGTTAATATTTATTATTCCTCAAAGAAGGACGTTAAAAGCAAAATGGTTGATCAGGATGGAAAATATTTTTTTCAATATAAGACTGGGAGTTTGGCATCAGGCATTTTAAAGCGACATGCAAAATGTATGCTGAACGAATAGAATTATATGAGATGAATCTGAAAGTTGAGTAAAATATTAACAAAACGCATACTTATTTTTCTCGATTTCGAACTATTCCTAAGTTTCTTAATAAACATAGAAACAGACACAGAATAAGGATATCACAATGAATTTAAGTTATTAAAAAATAAGAAATGATGCCATTTAAATGTACCATTGGACTTCACGCATAGAATGGGTGTAAATGCCACGGATTTGATAAAATCAGGGATAATTTATGTTGTCTTTATATCTTGGATTTGAAGTTAATGAATTCAATCTATAACAAGTCTTGCTAATTGAATTAATTAATGTACTTCATGGTAAGTCGATTCATCTGGTTTGAGTTTGACGAGGATCAAAAATGCACGAACGCTAACGAGCTTGCAACTGCAACAAAAACAACATTGATAGCGCTTAGCAAAGGTTCATCATTGCTGCGGTTGCAAGCGGAGAGTTAGCGGCAACTATTTTAAGAAGACCTTATGGCTAAATCGAACTCTTCATCAGAAAATTTAGGTTTCTTAAACCTAATAATTATTTTCTTTTAGATATATGTACTTATAGCGTTGCTTATTGTCACATTTTTCACCTTACCAAAAAACATTCATGATCTCCT
>CAIWVT010000612.1 GCA_903916135.1 uncultured bacterium | reverse complement strand
GTGAAAATCTGCGAGAAACTTTTTTAGGACTTTTTATCAACCCCATAGCCGTGCGACTGAAGTTAAGGGGTGGGGTCATTTACATTAATTCGCCTGATGGCCGTATAAAATTGAAAAAACAGCTTAATCTTGTTTTCGCAATATAAGGCAAAGATTCTTTAAAAGCAAGTATAATAAAAGTCCCATTCGCCTTTTTTTGATGTATATTTGGTCTGCATTATTAGCACAACATTTAACAACACGTCCTCACAAAGAGTGAGAAATGACGAAAACCCGGTGTGAACTCCGGATGTTAGACCAGATTGTTGGTCAGAATTGAAAGAAAAGACCGCGTCTATTTATAGAGCGGTCTTTTTGCTTATTTTTCTTTGATAACCGCTTTCGTCTTCCTGCTTAAATTAAAATCCCTTGAAAGACTCAATGCAAAAGAGTATTTCGGTGTCATTTGCTTCCCGTTATAAGATTTATAAAATGGTATATCACATAATGCAGTCACGTTCCATTTCCCGGCAATGGAATAACTGAGTGAAGGGGAGAGGGTACACAACCAAAATCCTGAGTTTACAACTTTTGACCCGTTATCCTGATCATTGGTCTTCCATTCACTACGAACCTGGAGAATCCCAAAGAAATATTTAACAATTTTTTTAGAACAAAAAACAGAGTTCATTAAAATGTTTCCATACTTATATCCATCCTTTCCTTCAAAATTATAGTCATAACGGTTAAGGGAAAAAATACGCAAGGTTATTGAAGGAAAACCTTTATTGAAGAAAAACAATCCTGATGCCCCGAAAGCATTGGTAGAAGGCTGAACATCCCGGTTCAACTGCACGTTGTCAACCATTTGAGGGTTAAAAGAGAATGGATAACGGATTCCGGCTCCGAGAGTGATTTCAAGTTGTTGGGCTGGTTTTAAATACGCACCGTATTTAATAGTAACTCCTCCGTTTGAGAGACCAAAGCCTGTTTCCTTATAATCAATTAATTTAAATTGTTGGGTCTTATTGAAAAAATAGCCGAAATCGGCTTCAAGGGTAAGTCGTTTGGTAATACCATATCCGAGGCCTATTCCTGAGAAGTTGTATGTAGCGAATTTTAATGCACTATTTTCTGCTGTCCTGTGTGATCCTTCAAAATAAGTATCAGAATAGTTATAACGGTAAAATCCTACAACACGCAACGTGTTTTTACTCAATACACCCACATATACAGAGGCGCCAACCGGACTCCCGGTTGAACAGCACTGAGAAAAGGTAACATTCGCTGATAATAGAAAAGTTACAAGAAGTAAAAAAGGAGTTCTGAATGATTTAATCAATGGTCTTAATACTGATTGTTTTGCTATCGGAATTGTTATTATTATCCTTCACAACACAGGTAATTGTAAAACGGTCGGAATGGCAAACTGTCCACTGTACTTTAGCGCCGCTTCCGATAAATGTGCCGTAGCTGGCCGTCCAGGTGTAAGTCAAACCTTCACCGCTTGCCTTTGCATTAACAGTTGTGATGGCATTCACTTTAATTACAGTATCATTGGCTGAAAGACTTTCAAATTTCAAGGTAGAGGTGCCTGAAGGGGTGGTGCTGCTGCTTTTACTGCAAGCAAAAATGAACAGTAAAGCGCACATTCCAAAGAGAAAAAATACTTTTTTCATATTATCCTGTTGATGAATGAATAAAACTCAATGGTGTTCAGAAAATAAAAATGAAAGCAAACAAGAATGCAAATATATATTTTTTTTATCATATGAAGTTGTTGCCACAGAAATAATCAGGGAGCAACAAGCGTTAAAACCAATGAAGACGAAATAATCTATCTTTGCAGTCGTGAAAAATCTCTGGAAAATCCTGCGATATGCCGTCCCCTATTGGGGTTATGCTTCGCTTAACATCCTGTTAAATATCCTCG
>CAIWVT010000611.1 GCA_903916135.1 uncultured bacterium | reverse complement strand
CTGCTTGCATAGCTCCAGAGGTGCCGATTCTAATTATATTGAGCTTGCGGTGGGTAGGTTTTTCAGTGCGTGTTTCAAAATCAATATTCGCCAACGCATCCAATTCGTTCAAAACAATGTCAATATTATCGGGTCCCATGCCTGTTGACAATGCTGTGATGCGTTTTTGATTAAAATATCCCGTATGCGTAACCAACTCGCGATTCTGCACCTTCAGTTCAACGGAATCAAAATGTTTTGATATGGTTGCAACTCGTGCAGGATCGCCCACAACGATGATATCGTCCGCAATTTCTTCGGGCAACAAATTCAAGTGATAAATCTTTTTATCGGCAGTTAAAATCAATTCCGACTCTTCAAATGTTTTCATAATAAAATAATTCTTCAAAATAATAGTAATTTCTGCATAAATTGTATTAACTTTGTAAACTTTTTCAAATAAAGCAATATTTGTACTTCTATAATTAATTAGATGGCGCATCCTGATAATTAATTATGCGAAGTATGATACCTAAAACATATTTATAATAAAATACAAAAATAATACAAATTTATGGAAACCTTTAAAAACATTTTAATTCCGTTCGATTTCAGAGAGCAATCTGAAATCGCTTTAAGCCAATCTTACAATCTGGCTCGTCTCACGGGGCTAAATATTACGTTATTATACGTTCATGAAGATGGTGGTTTTTTAAACAAATTTTTCTCAACAGATCAAAGCGATGATTTGGTGAAGAAAATGGAAGTTGAATTGGACAACTTTGTGAAAGAAAAAAGCAAAGAAACCGGTTTAGACATTAACTTCATGGTAGCTCGTGGAAAAATTCATTCAAAAATTGTGGAAGTTGCCGAAATGATACAAGCAAAATTCATTGTGATGGGTACTGCCAGTTCTACCAATCCGGAAGCAAATGTAATTGGTGCTAACACATCGCGCGTCATTAGAAATGCAAAATGTCCTGTTATCACTGTTGGTTCAGCTAATCATTATGATGGTTGTCGCAGTATTTTACTTCCGCTCGATTTGACAAAAGAAAGCCGTCAGAAAGTGGGTTGGGCTATTGAGATGGCAAAGATGTTTGGCGCAACCATTAAAGTCATTACGGTTTTGTGGTCAACCAATCACAAAGAAATTGCAGGCACCTTGCGTGCTCAGGTGGCTCAAGTGCGTGAATTTATTGAACAACGTAATGTGCAATGCTCGGCAGAGGTTATTGAAGCCAACAAAGAATCGGAAGAAACACCTCTTATTTTTAAATATGCACAAGACCAAGGCGATGTTGATTTGATTATGATTATGACGCAACATGAAACGGGATTGATTCCTTTTTTCCTGAGTTCGCAATCAACGGAAATCATTCGCCTATCGAGTATTCCTGTTATGTCTATCATTCCAAAAGACACTGGCGATACCTTAGCGCGATAAGCCTCTATGATTGCTGAAATTATTAGTATTGGCGACGAACTACTGATTGGTCAGATTGTCAATACCAATGCCTCATTTATTGCTGCCGAGTTGAATTTGGCAGGCATTATTGTTAGACGTATCACCACCATCGGCGATACACACAATGAGATTCTGTCTGCGTTGCATCATGCTTCTCAGTATGCTAATCTTGTGATCATCACGGGTGGTTTGGGTCCAACAAATGATGATATAACGAAACATACGCTCTGCGAATATTTTGACTCGCATCTTGTTCTTCATCAAGAATCTCTCGATAACATTCGTGATATATTTTGCAAACGCGGCTATGAGCTTACCGAACGCAATCGCTTGCAAGCCGAATTGCCTCACAATTGCACTGCCATCAGCAATCCTTTAGGAACAGCACCCGGAATGTGGTTCGAGAAGAACGCGATTCATTATATTTCGATGCCCGGTGTACCTTTCGAGATGAAGAAGATGCTGATGGACGAAGTGCTACCTACCTTTGAGCGATTGGGCGTAACAAAATCTATCATACATAAGACCATATATACTATAGGTATAGGCGAATCAGCACTTGCCGACCGCATCAAGAATTGGGAGGAACAACTACCTACGGATATCAAACTTGCGTATCTGCCCGAACCCGGCATAGTGAAACTGCGCCTTTCAACCTACAATTCTGATGCTGCAAATCCAAAGGAAGCCATCGCGAAAGAAATTACTAAGCTAAAAGAACTTATTCCTGAGTTGATTTTTGGATATGATAAAGATACCATTCAGAAAGTGGTAGGGGAGATATTGCTGAAATTGGGAAAAAGCGTGGCGACTGCCGAAAGTTGCACGGGGGGATATATTGCTCATTTGATTACCTCGGTGGCGGGCAGTTCTGCCTATTATAAAGGTTCAGTGGTGGCGTATGACAATGCTGTGAAGGTGGAAATCTTAGGTGTTGATGAAAAGCTAATTCAACTACATGGCGCGGTGAGCCAAGAAGTGGTGAGTGCTATGGCGCAAGGTGTGCAGCGGATTTTGAAGACGGATTATGCCATTGCTACTTCCGGCATTGCAGGACCGGATGGGGGCACGCCTGAAAAACCCGTTGGAACAATATGGATAGCTATTGCAAGTCCGAACAAAGTGTATGCAGAGAAGTTTCTGTTGGGCGATGACCGCGAACGTAACATTCGGCGCGCATCTTTGTTTGCGTTAAATATGTTGAGGAAAGAGTTGATGGGAAGGTAAAAGGTAAAAGGTAAAAGGTATAAGGTAAAAGGTAAAAGTAGGGGGAGAACTGAGGAGGCTCCAAGCCCCAAGCACAAAATACCAAATACTAAATATCAAATTCCAAACACCAAGTGTGCGGGCTTGTGTTTTGATATCATTACGTAGTCGTTTAGTTTAATTCTAATTCTTTATTATCCTTTATTTATCTATATATTATATAGTTAAATCGCAATCCAGAAAGCTTTTTCCTGATTTTATTCCCATTGGTGCTTATGTGACAATGATTGGTGCACGTGTAACAATGATTAGTACACGTGTAACTTTGATTAGTGCACGTGTAACAATGAAAGTTGCTCGTGTAACAATGAAAGTTGCACGTGTAACAATGAAAGTCGCTCGTGTAACAATGAAAGTTGCTCGTGTAACTATGAAAGTCGCTCATGTAACAATCATTGTTGCTTAAGTAACAATGGAAAATTTTCTTGCAAAAACTATTTTCGAACATTTTTAAACGTTTTTTATTCCTATTTCTAAAAAATATCTGTAAGTTTAAAATAATATTGAAAAATATATTTTCAATCTAAAATAGTTTTAATTGCTTATAATCAGCATCATATATAATATTATTACAGTAAAATGGGCATAAAAATAAATGTCATCAAAAATAAAATTAAAATAATTGTTTTTGGAATCATTTTTTTGTATAACTTTGCCATAAATTTTAAATTTAATAAACCTATAAAAACAAAGCACTATGAAATTAAATCAGAAATACGCAGATTTTATGGCAGAGATGGCGGTCACTGTTCCATATTTATTAATCACCGGCACTCCTGCTCGCTTAGGCGTATCCACCACACGCATGGCGTCTATAACCACCAACAATGGCATTTTAATTGGCAAATACGGAATATACGCAGATCCCAATACTCATACCCCTGCATCGGTAGCAAACGTAAAGGCAATTTACGATATTTTTCATCCCGAAATATTGGCGTTGAGACAACAATTAAAAAATGATATGGACATCACCTTAACAGGTGAAGATTGTGCAGCATTATTCATTCATATTGATGTTGAAAAACGCACAAAAGTTCCTGCTCCTAAATTTTCTCCAATTAATCATATTGAGAAACGAACACATTTAGTGGCTACTGTTTTCACTAGTAATCCGAATCCTCCTCATGATACAGAAAAATCAAAACCTGTTGATGTGGCTCAAATCGGCAGGAAAATGATTATAGTTGAACTTGACGAAGCACTTCCTGCACAAGATAAGTATGTTCCCTTAAATTCTATTGGTGTGACGGTGTATGATATTGTATTTCAACTCGAAGAAATTGGCAAGGTTGCCTATCTAATCACTTGGTATATTAGCCCCACAGGCGAAACTGGACCCGTGAGCGACCCGCTGAAAATTAATATCATTTAAAAAGGTTTAGCATTGGGCTTTGGTTATAAAACAGAAATACAAACAACAATGCACAGCGGAATCCACAGTTTTAGACGAATAGGCAAGGATAAAATCATTGTAATAAAATGAAATTTAAAACTGTAATATTTTTTATTACTTTTACATTGGCTATTGCAAATAAATGCAATAGCCAATGTTTGACTATTAATCTGATTAAAAATCCAAGTTTGGAGGAATATTCATGTAGCCCAATAAATACAACCATGATTGGTTGCGCAGATTATTGGCACCAGCCTGATTCATTAAGTACAACTGATTATTTTAATTCTTGTTCCATTGATTCGCTTCTAGTTCCTACTGATTTGCCATATTACGAAAAATCATATTTTGGTAATGGCTATGCAGGTATAATTCCTTATATAAATTGTGGTTCTTATTCTAGACGTGAATATTTGCAAGGGGAATTATCTGAACCATTGGTTCAAAGTAGATGCTATCATGTTGAATTTTGGACATTATTATCAGAGCATTCACGTTCTGCGATAGATGCATTAGGTGTTTATTTTAGCGATACGCTTCCAAAAAAAAATAATTGTCACCAACCATTTAACTTCCCTGCTCAGATAAACAACCCCCAGAATAATATACTTAGAGATTCGATGAGTTGGACAAAAATATCTGGTGATTTTTATGCTAAAGGTGGTGAACAATTTTTTACGATAGGAACTTTTAAAATTCAAACTGATATTAATGTTATTTATTTTTACAATCCCGATTATGTGGGTCCTGAGTATAAATATTATTTCTTTGATAATTTTTCTCTTTGTCCTTGTGAAGATACAATGGCACGAATAGAGCCTATGGCAGAGGTTGTTATCCCTAATGTGTTTACTCCGAACAAAGATGGTAGGAATGATGAGTTTATAGTAAATGGGCAGGGACTGGAAAGTTTACATTTAGTGATTTATAATCGCTGGGGCAATAAGATATTTGAAAGTAATGGTTCAAAACAAGGGTGGGATGGAAAATATAAAGGGAATGATTGCGAAGCGGGAGTTTATTTCTGGGTTGCTGAGCTAGTGTACAAAAATGGAAAACATGAGAAGAAGCAAGGGACAGTGACGTTGATAAGATAATAATACTATGGAAGGAATAGATAAGATTAAACCGGAAATTAAAAAAATTGAATTCAAAATTAGAGGCAAGATGACTTTTATTTTACAAGACGGACGCATAATCATTGTTCCAATTGCCTATTTTCCATCTATAAGAAGATTGAATGAGTCGCAGCGCAAAAAATGGTATATCACCGATGGCGAAATGTTTTCCTTCGACGATTGCAATGAGGTGTATCACATCGAACAAGTGCTCGGAAAAGAAACAACTTACAACTATCACTTCGTAGATTCGCACTAAATCACCTTCATTTTGATTTAACCCATCCCCAACCTTTTGCTGCATCACCCCGTCCGGCGGTAGGCTCTGCCTCCGTCGGAAATATCAAAAAAGGTTGTGCAATTTATTAAGATTTTCTACACCGCACTGCAAAAAAGAAAAGGCTTGGCTCATAATGAGGCAAGCCTTTTTCTATTTTAACCCTTCAATACAACAATTCAACAATTAAGCCGAAAGGCGTAATAACCACTAATTTGAATTAATCGCAACATTCCTTACTTTATTTCCTTCCCCAAGATGCCATAGACCGCGAAATGGTCGCTATATCCGCCTAAGTATTGTCCTCCGGCAGCGGTGCGCCATGGGTAGCCTGCGAAGGTTCCTGTTTTTTGACGTAAAAAGGTTTCGTTAAAGATTTTTGCTTTCATCAGTTTGAAAGTACTCTGGTCTTTGCCCGTCAATCCATAGGAAACAATAATTTGGTCGAACAAATCCCATGAATCGCGATAGGCATAAGAACCGATGCCATCCTGATATAATTTTATCATGGGATTATACAAATCGCCGCTCACCACTTGGTCGGTTGAAGATTTTACTTTCAGATACTTTTTTATGCTTGCATTCGTGGGATTGTCGTTCAAATCGCCCATGATTACCATTTTTACATTGGGATTTATTTTCATCAGCGAATCGGTGATATGACGCGCCAATTCGGCAGCATATTTTCGTTTCGGGGCACTGCGTTCTTCGCCGCCTCTACGCGAGGGCCAATGGTTGACTAAAAAATAAACTTCTTCGCCATCTAATTTTCCCCACACTAACAATTGGTCACGTGTTCTGAAAGAGGTGTCGGGCGTGTGCAAAGTCATGGATTTGCTGCCTTCCACCACAAAACGACTTTTTTGATACAGAAGCCCTACATCCACGCCTCTTCTATCTGGAGAATTATAATGCACGATGCCATAGTTACGCGATTTCAAATTGTCAGAATTGACCAAAGCTTCCAACACGGAACGGTTTTCAATCTCTGAAAGACCTATCACCACGGGTCCACCGGGAACAATCTCTTGTCCTATCTTGGAAATTACTTCCGAAATACGTTCGATTTTCAGATTGTATTTTGCCGAATTCCAATTCTGAATTCCATTCGGAATAAATTCTTTATCCTCAATAGTGAGGTCTTGAATGGTGTCGTATAGATTTTCGACATTGTAAAAAGCAACGATAGCTATATCTAACTTTTTCTCCTGCGCATGAATTCTTATGCTTAAAGCGAAAAGAATTACTAATAAAATGGTTCTTTTAGTCATTTTTGTGATTTTAATTCAAGCCACAAAATTAGTTTCTTTATTTTGACTTTTTAGAAATTAATTCATAAATATTTAAAAGAACGTAAAAGATAGCCAATTATTGATTAATTTTGCAGTCTTCAAAAGAAGATAAATCGTTCTGAAACGAAATAATCAATTGGAAAGAAGAATATTATATTAATAAAACACTTTTTTATACATTATAAAAACTAAAGAAATTAAAAAATGAAGAAAACGATACTATTACTACTGCTTGTTTTTTTTGCTGCTTCTTGGTTGAGCGCACAAACTGCCTCGCTTGAAGGAGTTGTTACCGACGTTACGGGAAGTCCGATGGCAGGCGTATCGGTCAATGTAGGAAACAAGACCTATATGACAGATGCTGCCGGGAAATTTTCCGCAAGCGGTGTGAGTTATGGAAAAACCGATGTTACGTTTGTTATGGATGGCTACGAAACCAAAACCATGAGCGTGGATGTGAATTCTGCTACTATGAAATTGGGTTATGTACAAGTGAAATCAACTACTGCAGCAAACGAAAGTCCTACGGAAACTTCTGTATCTACCATTGAATCGGAAGATGAAGTCAAAGATCAGTATGTGTCAGGCTTGTTACATTCCTCGAACGATCCTTTTGTTTCTATTGCGAGTTATACACTCAGTGCGGGTTATTTTAGACCCCGCGGCTATGATAACGAGTATTCAGAGGTAATGATAAGTGGATTAGCCTTAAACGATCCCGAAACAGGCAGACCAAATTTCTCGGATTGGGGTGGTTTGAATGATGCTACGCACTATAAAGAAAGCTCTTATGGATTGAACCCAACTCGATATTCATTCGGAACCTTGTCAGGCACTTCAGATATAGATGTTCGGGCGTCGCATCAACGTAAACAAATCAAAGCTTCGTATGCTTTTTCTAATCGCACCTATCAGCACAGAGTGATGTTGACCTATTCAACAGGCTTGATGAAAAACAATTGGGCGGTTACGGCTTCTGCTTCAACACGTCAAGGCAATTCAGGATATGTCAAGGGAACTTTTTATGATGCTTATGCCTATTTCTTATCGGTAGAAAAAAAGATCAATTCAAAACACTCCATTTCTTTTACCGGTTTTGGTTCTCCTGCAAAAAGAGGTATGCAGGCTGCAGCCACCCAGGAAGTATATGATATGTTAGATGACAATTATTATAATCCCAATTGGGGCTATCAAAATGGTGAGGTTAGAAATTCAAAAGTACGTAACTCTCACGAACCTGTTTTACTGCTTTCGCATTTCTTTGATATCAGCGATAAAATCAAACTTACAACTACCTTAGGTTATAGTTTTGGTCGTACAGGGACTACCGCTTTGAACTGGTTTAATTCAGCCGATCCCCGTCCCGATTATTATAGATATTTGCCAAGTTGGCTGGATAATATGGGCTATTTAACCGGAACTCCGGGTGACCCCCAATCTATAGCAGCCATAACATCATTATGGCAAAACAATGAATCCTTAAGCCAGATTAACTGGGACCAATTATATCAAATCAATTATCTTAGCGTATTAGCCGGTAAGCAGTCGCGATATGTTGTTGAAGAAAAAGTTCTGAAACATTCGCAGTTAGGCTTGGCTTCTCATCTGAATTATGAGATAAATAAAAACATCTTCTTTTCCGGTGGTCTGAATATCAATATTTATAAAAGCAACAATTATAAAGTAATGAACGATATGCTGGATGGAAACGGTCAGACAGGATATTGGTTGGATATTGATCAATTCTCGCAAAGAGATTTTTTGGGAGATACCAATAAGGCTCAAAATGATTTGAACAATCCAAACAGAATTATTAAAAAAGGTGACAAGTTCGGATATGATTATGACATACACATCAACTCAGGAAATTTATGGGGATTGGGCGAATTCACTTACAATCATATTGATTTCTATGTTGGTCTTAAATTAACAGGCACACAGTTCTGGAGAGTGGGTAATATGAAAAACGGTCGTTACCCTGAAGAATCTTATGGAGCATCTGCCAAGTATAGTTTCTGCGATTATGCAGCCAAAGCCGGAGTTACGTATAAAATTACAGGGCGTCATTATGTTGTGTTGAATTTAGCTTACTCAACCATGGCTCCTTCATTCAGCGATGTGTTTTTGGCACCTCGTGTAAGAAATGCCGTTATTCCTGACATTAAAACACGTAAGATATTTAGTGGTGACTTGAGTTATATTATCCGTTATCCTAAGTTTAATGCCCGTATCACTGCTTTCAATACCAATTTTACTGATGATACAAAAGTAATCTATTACTATATGGATGCTGGTGGTGCTGTTGGTTTGAAAGAATCTTTTGTCAATTATTTTGTTACCGGAATCAATAAAAAGCATCAAGGAATTGAAATTGGTCTTGAGGTGAAAATAATTCCTGTTCTTTCGGTTGTTGCCGGAGGTTCCATTGGAAATTATCGTTATACCAACCGACCCAATGCATATATCACTTATGAAAGTGGTTTGTTACCTGATTCGACGCAAAAAATTTATTGTAAAAACTTCTTTGTTAGTGGTTCACCGCAAACAGCGGGTTCTTTGGGATTGAAATTCGGTCCAATGAAATACTGGTACGCCAATATAAATGCTAATTTCTTTGGAAATAACTGGGTTGATTTTGCTCCAAATCGTAGAACAACCGATGCGTTTTTGGGGACTCATCTTTATGTAGGTGACGACCGATTAACGGCTATTACAGATCAGCAAAAAACAAACAATAATGCGCAGTTTACACTTGACCTATCAGTAAGTAAAACATTTAAGATTAAGAATGTTTATATTGGGATTAATCTTAGTTGCAGCAATGTCTTAAATAATACCAAAATGATTACTTCAGGATACGAACAGGCTCGAACGGACTTTTATACCTACGGTGCTGACGCATTTCCTGCAAAATACTACTATGGTTTTGGCAGAACCTATTTTTTAATGGCATCAGTAAGATTATAATTTTAATAATATAAAAACTAAAAAACAAATAATATGAAAACACTCAATGTAATAAGAAAAATCTGGGTACTGCTTCTGATCGTTCCCGCAATCTTTTTGGCAGGTTGTTCCAAGAACTTTGATGTACCCCCAGTTAATGTTCCTATGTTTCAATTGCCCGATGGTGCAAGTATAATCAGTATCAAAGCCCTTAAAAACAGGCATACGGTGCTTGCACAACTTGACAGTATTAACGATGATGTCTATGTAACCGGGATTGTTGTTTCCAGTGATGCAACAGGAAATATTTACAAGAGCTTATATATTCAGGATACATCAGGCGGTTTGTTAATCTCTCTTGATGCTACTAATATGTATAATATGTATCCTTTAGGACAGCGAATTTATGTAAAATGCAAAGGTTTGTTTTTAGGGGATTATAATGGAATGACTCAGCTTGGAATGCCTTATAGCGGTACAATAGGCAGAATTCCTAGTGTACTCATGAGCCAATATTTGTTTCTACACGAACTGCCTGGTGCTATTCCTGTTGCCAAGGTTGTTACTATTCCAACGATTACCTCTAATGATTTAGGAACGCTAATTAAATTAGAAAATGTTCGTTTTGTTGATGTAGCTATGCCTTTTTCTGATGCTTTAGTAAGTACAAACCGTACTATATCCGATGGGACAAATACGTTGATATTGCGAACCAGTAATTACGCAACATTTCGTGCTACCCTAATACCTGATAGTACAGGAAGTATTACTGGAATCCTTGGAGTTTTTGGTACAGATTTACAATTATACATTCGTGATTTGAACGACTTAGTTGGATTTGATTATTCTACGCAATTACTCGTGAACGAAAGTTTTGCAAGCGGAACTATGGGTACTTTTACCCAATACAATGTGACTGGTAATGAAGTATGGGCTGCATCATCATACAGCGGAAGCACATTTGCAAAAATTTCGGGCTATACTGCAGGAGTTTACTCAGCTAACGAAGACTGGTTGATATCTCCTACAATGAATCTTGATAATTATACGCATGAAGTTTTGAAATTCTTTACTATGATGAACTACGGTGCAGCCGGTGATGGTTCATTAAGAGTTTATTATTCTAACGATTATGTATCGGGCGACCCAACAACATCAACTTGGACAGAAATAACCACAGCTACACTTTCGGCTGGAGCATGGGCAAATACCCTATCGGGTGATGTAGATCTTTCGGCAATAACCGGAACCAATGTTCATATTGCTTTTAAATATACCTGCACAACTTCCAATGTAGCAACATGGGAACTTGGTGGTATTATGGTAAAAGGAAAGCATAATTAATACCTTTTTTCTTTATATAGGGAAGCTATCTTTATGAAAAAGGTAGCTTCTTTTTTTAAATATGAGATGCAAAAGAACATTTAAAAACACATTGCTTACTAAAGTCCAGCTAATATGAAACACCTCTTACGATTTATTCTTTTTGTCTTTGTTGCTATAACGGGTATGCAGCTTCAGGCTCAAACCGGCTTGCCCACATTTTGGGATTGCACACCCGGAACGATACCTATTGGATGGTCAACTAACATCACAGGCTACTATACTTCGTCAAGTTATTATCATTCGGCACCCAATGCGATTAAGTTTGATGGGACGGGGATATATCTTACCATCAACTTTGTGGACGAGCCGGATACTTTAATTTATTATTTGCGCGGTGCTTCTTTCATTGGGGGCACCTTCACCATTCAACAATCTGTGAATGGCACCGTATGGAACACTGTTAGGACATTCACGGATGCAAACATCCCAAATACGAGCATCACAAATGCTGCCCCATTTAAAGATTTGCTGTTGGCAAATAGTCGCTATGTTCGATTTTATTATACTGCCAAGTCATCGGGCAATGTGTGCATAGATGATATCACGGTGAAGAAACGCCCTCCCGGACCCGATGCCAACATGAAACTTAAACTCAATAATCTTTTAATTCCAAACTCGACGACAGCCATCATTGGCAATGCCGCATCTTCGGTGTTCAGAGTTATCAATTCGGGATTGGACTCAACACTGCGCATTACGGCTGCCAATTTCTCAGGGGTGGATGCTGCCATGTTTAGCGTTACAAACATCCCCCTCAATGTGCCTCCTAATGATTCTGCTACGTTTACGCTTAACTTTGTTGGCAGTGGTGCCGATGGAACTAAAATCGCCGCCATGTCCCTTGTGAATAATGATGTAGATAATAATCCCTACGATGTGAATCTATGGGCAGTGAAAGGTTGTTGCGCTACTGAACCCGCCAATCCTGCTAACAATCTAAGTCTTTCAGATGTGAAATCTTATAAATTCAGGGTGGACTTCGCTGATGGTGATAGCGTACCCGATACCTATATCGTTCTCAAGAAAGATTCCCCGATTACAGAAGAACCTTTGGATGGTCAAACGTATTTGAAAGGAGATTATATTGGCGGTGCGCAAGTGTGCTTTGTGGGTGCAGCGGGATATTTCTATCCCAGCAATGTGGTGGCAAACACGCATTATTATCTCAAAGTATATGCTGCGAATGGTTATAATGGCTATCAAAACTACCTGACCTCGTCGGTTGCTTCACGCGATACGACCACGCTTGTCAATATGATAGGTACCTATTATGATGGTATCAATATACTGTCGCCTACCTTGTGGTTGGATTTGCACTATTTAGTGAATGTTCACACTACGCTTTATTATAGCGATTATGATTTGTATTTAATCAACAGTTTCGAGAGCAGAGATACGGTTGTGAGTGGTCAAAGTAGGAAGGTGCTTTCTTGCGCCTATTCGGGGGAGAAATATGTGTATAACGAACCTTTTGCGTTCACGGTGTATAGTCGCGAGCATGTGTATTGCGAAAGCTGGATGCCTACCTATAACTATGGCAATTATACCTCTTTGCCCGAGTATGCCGATTATCACAATCTGATGCCTGTCAATCAAAATAAGATTAATGTGTATCGCTCCAATCTTCCTTTGGGAAAAGTTGTAACGGTGCAATATCAATATCTGTTGGGTAAAAAAGGTCTCGATTCGTTGAATCACGTGGTGTTTGAGCCGCGGGATGGCGTGAAAGGCGATTGTGCCCGTGCGATGTTCTATCAGGTGCTGTGCTACGATGGTGTGAGCGGCAATCCGTGGTTTGTGCCCGACACCATTGATGCTTCCATATTATATGGGCAAGACATCAATCTGCTGAAAGAATGGAACACACAAGACCCACCCGACAATTGGGAAATTGCACGCAACGACGATATTTATGCCGTGCAGTTGAATCGCAATTTGTTTATTGACCATCCTGAATGGGTGAATCTGTTTAACTTTGATTCGAATTCTTCTTTGACGGTGAATACATCCTTCGCAACGGAATCAATGCAACTGTTTCCAAATCCAAGCAAAGGAACGGTGAATCTCATCACAAAACCATTGCAGGATGCGAGATTTGAGTTGTATAATTTCTTAGGCGTGAAGGTATATTCTTTGCCACTCACGGATAACAAAACACAAACGACGGTTCATCTTCCGCATCTCAGCCCGGGAATCTATGTCTATAAACTCCTTGCCAAGGATTTCGTGATTCAGTCATCGAAGCTGATGCTGATGCCGGAATAAGGCTTATCCGTTTAGAGCCACCTCCGAAAACCACAATAAAAAATCACGGAGACTCCCGACTTTCAGTGCGGGACAGGTGCGGTACGGGACAGGACTAAGACCACTAAGATACACTAAGCACCCTCAACAATAGAACAATAAAAAAAGCCCACCCTTGAAGTGAGCTTTTTTTGTGTTTGCCTGCCCGACTGCGTCACGCAGGCGGGGGGTATTTCCCCCTTAAAGCTTCACCAGTTTCACCACCGATGATGACCGACTTGTGCATATCCTGATGAAATAGATACCCGATTTCAAATCTTTGCAGTCGAAAGTCAGATGATGTTCGCCTAAGTCGAGGTCTTGATTGAGCAGGCTTAGGGTTTCTTTGCCCGTTATGTCAAAGAGTTTAATCAAAGTTTTGCCTTGTTCGGGCACTGCATAAGTTAGAGTGGCTTGTTGGCTTACGGGATTCGGTATCACTCGGTCGCGGGTGCTGCTAATGGTTTCTTCTTTTACGCCGATACTTGTTGAAATCTGATTCTGCACCATATTGGTGGAGATGGCGGGATTATAATCAAAATAAATATCCGCAGCATTGGTGATAATCGTTCCTATGGTTGAGTTCTGCAAGGGACGTATTTTATAACTGACAAAACCATTGCTCAACATTTGATTGCTCCCACTATCGGGCAACATAATGTTGGGGAAGAAGAATTTTAATATGTTATCCTGATTCGAATTCAAAATCTCCACACTGTAGGGATGACTCGCAGCCACCATTTTCAAGGTGCCCAAGTCGAGATGCGCATCCAAAGTATCCAATATATAAATATTGTAGGCTTCGGCATTGCCGGTATTTTGGAAATGGACGGTATAAGTCAGGTCGGTGTTTTTAGTTATATCTCCAGCGGGGCTAACTGTTTTTGCATTCGGATCATAAGAATTGGTGCAGGGCCATTTAGCACAACTGTTATTATTTAAAGGATTGATATCCCCAATTGTTGGAGTAACAGTCATACAATAATGAACCGAATCGCCAATAACTAAAGTTGGAGAATCCATAACATAAACAAGAAAATTTCTGAACGGATTGCTTGGGGTAGCTAAATTTATTATGGTCCATGTAATGGTATCTCCGTTTATGGATGTAGGCGCAGGATTTGCAGAAGTAAATGTTGTTCCGGCATCCATATACACCTTTACAGAAGCATCAGTACCGATTGATTGAAAATTGCCAACTGTAAAGGTGAAATGAGAAAAACTTCCCGGACGAAATGTTCCGCCTGCTGTAAAAATACCATACAAATCAAAGCCCGGGAGATAAGCCAATCCAAAGTTTTTGTTTGTTGCAGGAATGCCTGAAATAGCATAACTCCCACCTACAGGACATTGCAATGTATAAGAAGTAAGATAACTACTGTCAATAACCACAGTGTAATTGCCATTTGCAACAGTAAAAGAATAATAACCATTTGCATCCGTAAATTGTGCCTGTAGTAAAGTAGTACCATAGTATAATTTTATGAATTGGTTACTTACGGGAGTATCACCAACATCTGCTATGCAATTTGAATTAACATCAACGAAAACCTTTCCCGAAATATCGCCGCAAGTGTCGCTTGCCACGATGAGGTTTTGGGTGTAAATGGTATCTGCCAGCCCATCGGTATGCTGCAAAATTGCCCAAGGGGAGTAGGTGCCCATAGCGGTGTAAGCATGAGTGACGGATGCCATAGGTGCTGTGTCGTTTTGATATATCATAGTGAAGGTGGTGTCCATGCCATCGCCATAATTCAAGTTGTAGAGAATAGTGTCATTATGTTGCACAAAATCATCCATGATATTTAATATGGCTAAATAGGGCAGATGACACGGACTGCTGCCCGAAACATCTTCTATGTGAGTACCCGTGATTTGCACGGTAACAAGCGTTGTTCCGGTGCAGCCAAAACTGTTGGAGCCTGTAACGGTGTAAGTAGTGGTGGTAGTGGGGCAGGCGATAACAGTGGAACCCACATTGGTGTTCAATCCAAGAGCTGGCGACCAAAGGTAGGTGCCTGCCGTGGTTATCTGAAATGTGGTGCATTGCCCTGCTGCCACAGTGTCATTAGGCGGAGTTACCGTAATTGAAAAAGTATTATTCACCAAAACTATAACAACGACAGCAGAAGGAGGCGAAACACATCCATTTGCGTTCGTTACTGTAAACGTATAACTTCCTTGAGGCAAGCCACTAATAGTTGTGCTAACACCCGAACCCGTTGTAACAACATTTCCCGGTGTTCTTTTCAATACCCATGTTCCAGTCGCAGGCAAACCATTCAACACAACACTTCCTGTAGCACTTGAACACGTAGGTGGAGTAATTAACCCAACAAGCGGAGCCGTAGGAGATGGATAAACATTAACCACCGCATACGCCGAACATGTATTGCTACTTAAATCAGTCCCTGTAACCGTATAAGAGGTGGTTACTATGGGGCAAACCATCACATCCGGTCCGGTCATATTGCCGGGCATCCATTGATAGGTGTTGGCTCCAGTAACGTGCATAAAAACACAAGAGTCGGCACATACAGACGTTGATGGATACGAATTAACCGTGAGGGTGCATTGTGCTTGAGCAAATGCAAGCCCGCAAAGCATACTTAGAAAGAAAACATAAAGCTTTTTCATGATGCAAATATTTAATGAATAAAAAAAACGTAATTTATTATTATATAAAACGTCAAAGGTACTCAAAAACTTTGGATTATGCAATAAAAAAGTGATATTTCTTTCGAAAATAGATATAGATATCAGCAAACAGAGGGCTGAGGAAGGAAAAAAATGGTAGTTTCTCCTTTCACCATGGTTGTTGTTCCAATCACCATGGTTGTTGTTCCAATCATCATCGTTGTTATGACAACCAGCATCGTTGTTGTTCCAATCATCATCGTTGTTATGGCAACCAGCATCGTTGTTGTTCCAATCACCATCGTTGTTATGACAACCAGCCTCGTTGTTGTTCCAATCAGCCTCGTTATTGTTCCAATCAGCCTCGTTGTTGTTCCAATCATTATCGTTGTTGTTCCAACCATTATCGTTGTTGTTCCAACCATTATCGTTGTTGTTCCAATCATTATCGTTGTTGTTCCAATCAGCCTCGTTGTTGTTTCAATCAGCCTCGTTGTTATAGGAACTATTTTATTTTTTTGTTTACCCTATGCAGAATGAGCGGTATAAAAAAAACTGACCCCATCTTTTGGGGAAGCGGTCAGTTGGAGTTTTGAAATTAAGCAACCTCCTAAAACCAAAATGAAAAAACCACTGAGACACTAAGACCACAAAGATACACTAAGAACCCTCAACAGTAGAACAATAAAAAAGCCCACCGGTAAAGTGAGCTTTTTATTTTATTGCGACATTCGTAATTCGCAAATTCGTAATTCGTAGTGTTTGGTATTTGAAGCTTGGTATTTGGAATTTTATCTCCCTTATAGCTTCACCAATTTCACCACCGATGACGACCGATTGGTGGTTATCCTGATGAAATAGATACCCGATTTCAAATCTTTACAGTCGAAAGACAGATGATGTTCGCCTTGGCAGAGGTCTTGATGGAGCAGGCTTAAGGTTTCTTTGCCCGTGATGTCAAAGAGTTTAATCACGGTTTTGCCTTGTTCGGGCACTGCATAAGTGAGGGTGGCTTGTTGGCTTACGGGATTCGGAATCACTCGGTCGCGGGTGCTGGGGATGGTTTCTTGGTTCACGCCGAGGATGAGTGGAATTTGATTCTGCACCATATTGGTGGGGACGGCGGGATTGTAATCAAAATAAATATCCGCTAGATTGGTGATAATCGTGCCTTCGACACAGTTTGCCAATGGGCGTATCTTATAACTGACAAAACCATTGCTCAACATTTGGTTGCTGCCGCTATCGGGCAACATGATGTTGGGAAAAAAGAATTTCAGCACATCTTTCTGTGTTGAGTTCAATATCTCCACGCTATAGGGATGGCTCGCAGCCACCATTTCCAAGGTGCTTAGGTCGAGATGCGCATCCAAAGTATCCAAGATATAAATGTTGTAGGCTTCGGCGTTGCCCGTGTTTTGGAAATGTATGGTATAGGTCAAGT
>CAIWVT010000610.1 GCA_903916135.1 uncultured bacterium | reverse complement strand
TCTTGTATCAGTATTAAAATACATAACATTATGACTATATGGATCGTTTCTGTTGGCAGTAATCAATGGAATGTTTGTGTGTTTTATAGCCTGAGCAATATAAACAAAACTTGAAGGCATAAACGAAATCACTACATCAGGCGCTTCTTCCATTATTGATTTTCTCCAAAGTGATATTTCTGCATTATTTTGGGTTAACCAAGCGGCTAGTTCAGGGTCAACTTTAGTAGAATTTTTTGTATCAATGAGTAATAACTTCTTGTTTTTAAAAATGGAAAATAAATTAAAATCAATCATTCTTATAATTCTTCTTATTAAAAAAATATTGATGATAAAAGAAAAAATAAATATCCTTACCTTAATGTCATACTCTTTAAAACTCATTTCAAAATGTTTCTTCCAGAATGAATGTTTAAATCCTTCTGGTTCCTTCAGCTCAATTGGTGGATTTTCATGCCATATTGTTTTAATTTTAATTTCCGAATCCAAAGCATAAAAAGGCATATCACCTGAGGTTATATTAGATTCGTAATTAACAATTAATACATGGTGCCCACGTGTTTTTAAGGCGTTGGCAAGTTCAATTAGGGATCTTTCAGCTCCTCCAACCAAGCGGATCAGTGACTTAATGGTTAAAATGATTCTCATATTAATGTTTTTTTGTGGAGAATCTCATTCTCTGAATTAAGTTGGGTAAGCAAAAACGGTTTATAATTTGTCAGATCAAAGTCAAGATATTTACCAAGTTTTTTTTGTCCTTCACCTTTATAACATCCACCCAAAGGCCAAAAAGTCAATTCGCCAAAATAAATTCGATTTTCCGTATTATATAAATCAACCCTAACACATCTAAAGCCTCTGCCTAGACACTCAGCAATTTCTATCATAAATTCCCAATTGTCGGGTTTAACAAATTCCTCTCCCAAGATGAAACTAGGAAATAGTTCAGTTTTTAGATCACAACCGTCACGGTCAATTGTTTGTTCTTTTGGTTCAGTAAAACGATCATAAATATAATGACAGAATTTAACTCTACCATCAACTACATAAAACTTAAAATCAGGTGGTGTAATTTTGGTAGAAGAAATTATTAACTTTTCAACTAATACTTTGGGCTGGATATATGCATAAGCCCATTCACCCTTTTCCCAGCCATAAGGCATTCTGAGTGCATCCTCAATTCTTCTCTCTGCAGCTATCTTATCAAGTTTGTCTTTATCTTGAACTAAAATTACGGTTCCCGAATCATGATTTGTTTTTATTACAAAAGATTGAGGTAATAAATCGAAATTAATTTCTGCAAAATGATTATGAACTTGATACAGTTCAACAAGATGTTTCTCGCCCACCCTTTCCTTAACAAAATCTCTAACAAGGATTTTATCTGAACATCTAATCATCTCACGATCTTGATCAAAAAGTTTTAACCATTGGATTTTGTCATTAAAATTTTGACAGTTTGTAATATTAGGATAATATCCTAACCTTGAAAAGTAATGTCTATGAATATTAAAGTATAATTCCCAATGATCATTTTTTAAGGGTAATCGCCTTCTATCTTGAAACCATTTTAGCTTAATCATGAAATGTTTAATAAAGTGTTTCCAGTTAATAAATGGATAAAATATAAACCTTTTTATTTTTATAATTAAATGAAGAATTATGGCCTTTGTAATTCCTGTTACTTTAGTAAATAACAACAATAATAAATTTCTTTTTTTTACTGCATCTGGTGCTATTATATTATTAATTGGGTCTGTCATATAATAATATTTCAGAATTCCATGTCTTAGCAAAGCGCGATATTCCGGCTCGTTCCTATCTTGCAATCTTAGGTCATTATTTGAAACATAGAAATTTAAAAATGCATTGCTAGCTTCTATATCAAAAGTCAATTCGGAAAATGATATTGGACGAGGTGTCAAATTATCATCAAAATGCATAGGCTGGATTTTGTCAAGCATAAGACCGACTTCTCCCTGTTCTTTTTTTATTTTGAAGCAGACAGCTATGGATTCTCGATTTGATGCTTGATTGTTTAATGGAACAAGCTCGATTTGTCCATTTTTATTTATTTTTTGCCCATAACCTGCTTTGAACAGGAAATTGCCAAGGCTATAAAAAATCCAACGCCCTTTGTATTGTTCGTAACTTTGAATTGTATGTGAATGGCAACCTACAACAGCTTCTGCTCCACAATCAATTGCATGTCTAGCTAACCTCAACTGATCAGGAACAGGGTCGTGTACCCATTCAGCTCCCCAATGGAAATAAACAACAACTAGTTCACAGGTTTTTTTTGCAGATAAGACGGATTTACTAATAATGTCCATTCCAATTGGAGCAACACCTGGATTAGTATGTGTAGCAATACCTTCACTGTTTGTAGTTAGACAACAAAGTGAAACAACACCAATTCTAATTCCGTCAATTTCAATTATAGCCGGTTTTACTGCCTCTTCCAAATTATTACCGTATCCAGCATAGCTTATTCCTTTCTCTTGAAGTAGCTTAATAGTATCAAAAGCACCTTGATATCCAAAATCTCCTAAATGGTTATTACCCAATATGCCTATTGAAAGGTCATCTATTAAAAACGACAATTCTGGAGTTGCCTTCAAATTTGCCCATTTGAATGGTTTTCCTTTAATTTGATTTGTAAATGGGAACTCAATATTAGCTATAAGTTTGATATTCTTTCCAAATAATTCAAATAAATTGGAGAATGGTTTAATTCTTCTATCAAGGACTTCCTTTCCGACATCTTCCCCAGATAAACAGTAGTCTCCAATAAAACATATTGTATTTATTCCTAAAGAATTATTTTGGTCTTGCATAAATCTATTTTGCTTTAGGTAAGCGACAATCAGCAATTAATGGCGATAAATTCGTATCTATATTCACTATTTTGAGAAAAGATTCTTTCAAACTTTTTAATGAAACTAAAAAGTCGTTTGAGAGACCAGCAAGATTATGTATATTCTCTAAATTTTGCATATCAATTATCTTTTAGTGTTCAATAATATCTCTTATAAAAGGTACATAAGCACAAAATGGATCATTTTCATTTCCAAAACTCTTTGTCATCTCAAGGCTAAGCCATTTGCGCCATTCTGTATCCATACTGCGAGCTTTAATTTTTTTAAATTCGGAAATAAAACGGTCATCAATTTCAAGAGAATCCTCTATAAATATTCCAGATTGCTTTTTTTGTATAAATTCATTGAGAATTTCAGCATTTGCTCCTGTAGTAATTAACTGAAGGCCAGCTGACAGATATTCACCAAGTTTGCCTGAAGTAACAACTAAATTCATCGGATGAACATGACGTAAATATAGAGCAATGTCAGCTGCAGATAGATAATTAGTAACTTCATCTGAACTAACATTTTGCAAGGTAGTACAAGATTCTAATCCATAGCGTATTATGGATTCTTGAGCTAGGTCAAGATCATCATATCTTACAATTGCTAAAAACCAAATTGATGAATCAATTTTTATTAAATTTGAAATAAAACTACACATTTTATCAAATCGTTGCCACTTGCATATAGCATTACCAACATACACAAGTACTAATTTGTCTGTTATTCCAAGATGGTTACGTATTTCTTGACGTTTTTTTTCATCAAATTTAATACGAGACGGATCTGACAAAGAGGGCAACCAACAAGTTCTTAATGGAACTGTTAATCTATCTTCCCATAATTTAATTTGTTCGTAAGACATCAATAAAACACCATCAGCTTTCCGTACATATTCTTTTTGTTCCTTCAAAATCCTATCGTATGCCGCTTTTATATTTAAAGGTGGTTCAATTGGCGGTCGCGGATCCTCAATGTAAGCTGATTGATAAACTAATTCGAATGGTGTATCTCCTTCATACTCTATAATATATTTTATTTTTTTTCTTATGAATGGCCATTTACGAAGCGTAATTAGAGGACTAGGATCATTTCTAAGCACATGGACTAAAATACCATTACGTATAATAGTTTCTATTAAAAAGAAAAATATCAACCTTGTATTTCTATTTTTTTCATTCCCAATCCTAATTATTTTCATAACACCATCATTTATGCACTCTTTGTATTTTGCCTTCTGTTGTTGAAATGTTTTTTCAGGAATGAAAGCAAGCCCCCATGCATCAAACCCAGCTTTTCTGAGAGCTTCTATTTTTCTTCGATGAAAGTGGTGGTGTGCAAAAAAATAAGGCTGAACTAAGTGATAGATGCGCATTTTCTTTTTATTTTATTACTGATTATATTCAATTTAATATTGTTGGACACTAATATTTTTAAATTATCTCTGCTGTTACATTTCTAACTATCTTAGCATAAGTATCTGCTGAACCATAAACATTAAAAGGGCTAATGCCTTGTGTACGATTCAGTACATACTTACTAATAGAATCTTTCACAACAAATAGAAAGTTATATTTTCCTATATTTAATTCAATTTTGCCTATATTGATATGAAGAATATATTTTCCATTTGGAAATAAGGCATCTAAGCCGAATTTATCTTTTAAAGGTAAAAAAATAATTCCCGTACCAGTTTCATCTAAAATTGCAAGACTAATACTTACAGCATTAAAGTTACCATCAATAAACATATCTACTTCAATATTTATGATTTCATTTTGATTTATTGTAGGATTATCTTGTAAGATGATTCCATTTTCTCCAAACAATCTCAAATTATTGAGTCCTGCTCCCCCTGACCCAGTTGTTGATATTTCCAATTCTCTTATATTCATGGAAAGATATGTATTAATTCCATCAATGGTACTTGAAGCATCTTTAAAAATCTTTCCGTCCTTCATTACAATAACTTTTGAACAGAACCATGAAACATTTTGCATGCTATGTGAAACAAAAATTACAGCAGTATGCTCAGAAATTTTTCGAATTCTATTCCCACATTTAATCTGAAAATTCATATCACCTACCGCTAATATCTCATCAATAAGTAATATATCAGGTTCACAATGAATTGCAATCGCAAATCCAAGCCTCACAGTCATGCCACTGGAGTAGGTGCTCACGGGGGAATCTATAAATTCGCCAATTTCAGCAAAATCAATAATAGCATCAAGGTTACGTTTAATTTCATCTTTTGTCATTCCCAATATAGTGCCGTTCAGATAAATATTTTCTCGCCCTGTCATGTGCGGATGAAATCCTGCTCCCACGGCTATCAGCGCGCCTATACGTCCGTTGATAGTTATTTTGCCTTTGTCGGGAGGAAATATTCCGTTCAAAAGGCGTAATAAGGTGCTTTTTCCACATCCATTCTGTCCAATTAATCCAAGCGTCTCACCTCTTTTTAGTTCAAAATTAATATCCTGTAATGCCCAAAATTCCGCTTTGCGAAGTTCTGTATGCTCCACAGGCATAGTAACCATAGAGCGAAACATATCCACCGAACCATAATACATACTCCGCCGCAACGAACGACAAAACTTCTTATGCAAACCCTCAACTTTTATAACGCTATCCATCTATCCGATTTCTAATTCTTAATTCTTCACTAATCACTAATCACTATTCACTATTATCTATTAACTATTCACAAATCACCAATCACTATTCTCTAATTAAATCATTTTCTCAATAATCTTCTGTTCCGACACATAAAAAAGCCGCCATGCGATAAGAAACAACCCCAACGAAATTCCTGCCGAAATCAAATAGCGGTCGATGTGGTCAACGCGCCCGTAAATGATGGCATCGCGTGCCCCGCCTATCAAATAAGTGAGCGGATTCCATTTAATTATTACCTGTAAAATCGGGTTTTGTGTTTTGGGCGAATAAATCACAGGCGTCAGATACAGCATAAGCCCCATTCCCATTCCTATCATTCTGTTCAAATCAACCGCAACCACTTCTATCATAGCCGACATCAAACCAATAGCAGCTCCCAAAAAAAAGATGGGCAACACAAAAAGCGGCAACAAAATAGTCATCCAATGGGGTGTCACCCCAAAACATATCAAAACAATAATATTGATAAAAAAGGTCACAACAAAGCCCGCCAATTGCATCATAGCTTGCTTAATAAGCAACACATCATGCGGATAATTCACCTGATTGATAAATCCCGCTCCTGCGGTCAGCGTCCCTGCCGACGAAGCATAAAATCCACCGAAAAGCCCGAAGATAGAAGTGCTCAACAAAACATAAGCGGGGTAGGGTATGCCAACATCCCCCGGGGTTAAAATCCCCGTGGCATTCATAAACACCCACGAGATAATTCCCATTACAGGAGAAAGAAAAATCCAACCCATGCCCACAAACGACTTCTTATATTGCATAAAAAAATCGCGTTTAAACAACTGAAATATCAAATCTCTTGAGTTCACAATGTTTGATAACAAAGTGATCCATGTTTTTATCCATCCCATCTTGATGCGCTGGTTTGGAATATATATAATTTGTCGTGTCGTAGCTTGCTTCATTTTATATTTCTTTTTGTCCGCACGAATCTAAATAACTCTTATACCAACCCACAAAATTTTCAATACCTTCCTTCAAGGAAGTGGAAGGACGAAATCCTGTATCTTTGCCCAATGCATCAATATCTGCATAGGTAATTGGCACATCACCCGCCTGCATCGGCAAATTGTTCCGTACCGCCTTTTTGCCTAAGGCTGTTTCCAAAGTTGTAATAAACTCATTTACTTCTATCGGTTGATTATTGCCGATATTATAAATCTTATGCAGAGGTTTGTTTTCGATGTTTGGAGGCAAATGCATAATTTTTACAACACCTTCCACCACATCATCTATATACGTGAAATCTCTTTTCAAATCGCCATGGTTGAACACATCAATAGCTTCCCCTTCCAGTATTTTCTTGGCAAATGAAAAATAAGCCATATCCGGTCGTCCCCAGGGTCCATAAACCGTAAAAAATCGCAAACCCGTAGAAGGTATCCCATACAAATGACTATATGAATATGCCATAAGTTCGTTAGCGCGTTTTGTGGCTGCATACAAACTGACGGGTTCATCCACAGGGTCATCCACCGAAAAAGGTATCTTAGTGTTAGCACCATAAACAGAACTTGACGATGCATACACAAGATGTTTCACAGCGGCATGACGACATCCCTCCAAGATATTCAAAAAACCATAGACATTGCTATCTATATAAGTATAGGGATTGATAATTGAATAGCGCACGCCGGCTTGTGCAGCCAGATGTATAACTATTTCAGGTTTAAATTCCGTGAAAATAGATGCTACGATTTGCCGATCTGCGATATCTCCTTTTATGAAATGAAAAGAATCAAAATCTTGCAGTATTTTAAGGCGTGCTAGTTTCAAATTCACATCATAATAATCATTCAGATTATCTATTGCCACCACACTATAGCCTTCATTCAACATTCTTTTGCTGACATGAAACCCAATAAAACCTGCTGCTCCTGTTATGAATATGTTTTTAATATCTGTATTGTACATTGCAAATTAGCTATAAAATTCTTTTGAATATCTCTTAAAATAATGGTTTCATGCTGCAAAAGTACTAAAATTTTAAAACAACCGAAATATTATTTTTACATTTAGATTTTTGAATTTAGAATTCACAAGATATTATTTTAGATTTTAGATTTGAGAACATTGTTGTCCGATGAAAATATTTTACATCCATTTCAATTCCTTACAAAGCTCAAGTTTCAGCTATATTACATCCCTTTGGGACTTAATGTTGTGTTGGTTTATTTTTCTATAAACATTTTGTCCATACTGGACAGGCTTGCACGCTGAAGTCCACAATCCCGTAAGGATTTGAACATAATGTTTCGGGCTAAAGCCCTGTATGTCATTGGTTTTAATTAACCTTAGTCTTAAGGCTGGGGTTATTAATATCCAACACTTTAAGGGATTTTAGTCCGAAAAGAAAGACTTTTCAAATAGACTCAAGTTTCAAACTTCGATTACCAAGTTTCATTTATGTACGACGAAGTTTCTTCTATGTATTACCAAGTTTCATTTATGTATTACCAAGTTTCATTTATGTATTACCAAGTTTCTTCTATGTATTACCAAGTTTCTTCTATGTATTACCAAGTTTCTTCTATGTATTACCAAGTTTCTTTTATGTATTACCAAGTTTCTTCTATGTATTACCAAGTTTCTTCTATGTATTACCAAGTTTTTTCTATGTATTACCAAGTTTTTTCTATGTATTACCAAGTTTTTTCTATGTATTACCAAGTTTGGCAAATATGAGTAGTTTGCCATAAAAAATGCCTTGATTCTGATGCGATATAGCAGTGATAGCTATTTCAGAATCAAGGCATTGAAAGCTTGAAAAGCTCTGAGCAGCCTATTGCGGAATATAGGAAACGGGGCTACTCCAGTCGCTTTGTCCGGCAGCATTGCTCTTGGCAATACGCACCATCAGTTTTTTTCCTTCCACGCAATCGAGGATAAGAAGTTTGCGACTGTTGCTAGTTTCCAAGACAGTTTTCCAAACCAATGGGTCTGTTCCTGCCACAGCAACTTGTACGATGTAATTAACTTTCTCTCTTTTTGCTACTTCACCACCAGTTTTTTTAACTAAATGGATTTTCATGCTTAAGGTAAATCCGCCTTTAACAATACGGTCAATCACCGGAATAGCAGCAATGCCGTGCGGCGAAGGATCGGAGCTTAAACCAAATCCAGAGAGTTTTAGCTTTTCTGGCTTTCCTTTATAGAGCCCGTTGGTGTAGAGGCATAATAAATCGAGTATGCCAAATAAATCGAATGAAGAAGCATCGCGCACAACCACACCCACTGTTTTGACATTAATTTGGTCGGAATTAGCTTTTTCAAGCTTAGCTTCGAAAATGACTCGGGTAACAACCGGAGTAGCAAATTCTGTTTCATATTCGTAAATGCCATCCCGAACACTAAACCCTCTTTTGATAATTTTTAGCGGCTCGTTTTTGGCGCAACCCATCGTAGCCACAGTAATTTTTGTTGCCATACAATTTTTTTTTAATTAGTACTGATTTTCTTTGCCTTATGACAATACAAACCTAGGGAAGTACCCGACGGGATGTATCGTAAAAGGAAATGCAAAGATACATCGCGCCAGGCAATCCCACAATAGTTTCACTGCAATAGATTTGCAGTGTGTATTTTTTTTTACGGGAGTTCTATAAATGGCTTTTTCATCGTTGAACTTCAATTTTTAAAATGCTCAATTACATTAGTAAACTCCGCTTTTAAAAATCTTGTTCGCCTCGAAAAATCTAATTTATAGGTTCTGCTGGAAATTTTATGAGAGAATGGATTTTTAACTACTTTTGTAGAATGAAAGAAGATATATTACAAGCACTAGAAAAAATACTCCTTCC
>CAIWVT010000609.1 GCA_903916135.1 uncultured bacterium | reverse complement strand
TGTAGTTGAGCCTTATTTTATTGATCCACTTGCTAAAAAGCTAACCAAGATAGAAGATTCAAATATAATTAAGGCACAAGAAGTGTTTGATTGGAGTACAAAAAATTACAAATATGTTCCTTTAACAGTTTCATTTATTATGCGCCCATTTGGGTTAGCTAACACTTGGACTTTTTTTAATGGAGATGGGCATTGTGGCGAAATTTCTGAACTATATGTTTTGATTGCTAAACATGCAGGTTTTAAGGCAGTTTCAATAATTGATTCAGCTGAAGATCATGAATGGAATGAAGTATTAGTGGATAACAATTGGGTTCATGTCGACGCATCCGCAAATTTATTCAACAAGCCTGAAAATTATATTGATAGCAATTGGAAGAAAATTCCTTTTGTTTATTGGGCTGACGAAAATAATCAAAAAATTAATGTCACTCCACATTATAACAAAACTGGAACTTTAACTGTAATTTCTCTTGATTCAAATAAAATATTGCCCAAGACGCACGTCCAAATTGATGCCAACTTATCAAATGAAATGAAGTATGCAACCGATGATTATACAAATGCTTATGGCGAATATTTTACCGCATTAGGTGTTGGCAACTATGAAATATCTATTTCGCAAGATGCTTTTATTGTTCCAATCAAAAGACTATCAAGACAAACTATTCAAATATATGCTGATTCAAATCAAACCATTTATCTTGATTTAGCCAATGGCCAGGATTACATTGCAGATTGGTTGATTGACCTTGGGATAGGCATAATTGTAATAATTTTTTTTACAACAGTTTACTTGGGCACCAATAATTTGCTAAAGAAGTGGGGATTTTGAACGAAAATGAAATAATTTTTGAAGCATCAAAAATTACTACTGAAGAAGACTATTCTAATAGTCTTCTGGTTTCATAAAAGTTACCCCTTCAGAGTTAGCAATAACCCAGATACGCTTTTGTTCTACTATTCGCATGCGCGAGTGTTCTGAGTCTTCTGCGTCTTTTTGGTTGAGCATTTCAAGACCTTTTTTTACGATGTCGTTGTAGTGATCTTTTACGTCATTGAAAAGGTTTGAAGTGAAGACTACTGGTATTTTGAGGCTGGACAACTCACCAACTTTGACTAAAATACCGTCTTCAAGAGCTTGTTCTAGGGTGTATACGGAGATTGGTTCTCCGTACATTTCTATTAGTGGATTCATTTTTTACCACCTTCTACTTTGAGTCGCTTGATTTCAAAATCAAGCATCTGACTAAGCTTATTAGTCAAATCTTGCTTAACACGAAGCAAGTCATCATTTTCTGCTAATTCAGCAGTGGCAGAAAGACCAAAGCCTTTTGAGCCGTAATTAGCTTGCCCAACTTTTTGAGACACTGTAACAGTGATTTCTTTGAGTTTCATTTTCTCACCTTCTTGCCCATGTGGGCAGTGTATTCTTGGCAAGTATGCGGCTCGCCAAATATTTGCTTTTTATCTGGATAATTCATTTTCGATCACCTCCTGAGTGGAAAACGAATTTTTTCACTAAGGCCGTCTTGCGGCGTTTGGAGACATTAAATCCCTAAGCAGTGAGCGACCCTGTAAAGGGTTAGGGTTTAAGTCGAGAAACGCCGAGGCTGAAAGTGACAAAAATTCTTTGAAACGATAAGGAGGTGGAAATAAAGATTCAAAAAAAAGCAATGGCTGAGCACCGGCAAGACACTTGAGGAG
>CAIWVT010000608.1 GCA_903916135.1 uncultured bacterium | reverse complement strand
TTTATGATTAAAAATATAATTTTTTGCATTTCATTATTTCTTTTAATATTTGAAACTGTTTTCGCGCAGGAAACAATTTCCGGGAAAGTTACTGACAAGTTGAATAATGAACAATTAACAGGTGCTACAATTTATATCCCCGACCTTGAAACTGGCACCATAACTAACGAAGCTGGTTTTTATAAAATCAAAAACCTGCCCCGAAGCAAATTTCTTATACAGGTAAAATTTATAGGATATGCACAAATAACTCAGGTTATAGACCTTTCGGATAAAACCACTTTTGATTTCGCGCTTGAACCCTCTGCAATTGTAACGCAGGAAGTTGTTATAACAGGCAGCGCGGTATCCAGTGACATTAACAGAACCAGTGTTTCGGTTGTGGCTTTAGCGAAAAATGAATTGATGACTTCCGGGGCATCAAATATTATCAGCTGTTTAGCCAATGTGCCCGGCGTTTCTCAGATTACAACAGGCGGAGAGGTTTCAAAACCCGTTATAAGAGGCCTTGCCTACAATCATGTGGTTGTTCTTAATGAGGGCGTAAGGCAGGAAGGCAATCAATGGGGGCCTGAACATGGGATGGAAATTGACCAGTTTGCAGCTGAAAGAATAGAGGTATTAAAAGGTCCTGCAAGCCTTTTCTATGGCTCTGATGCTTTAGGAGGCGTTATAAATATTCTTGAAACATCAGTGCCTGCAACGGGCGCTATAAAGGGAGAATTATCATCTTTTTATTCAACAAATAATATGCTTTCTGCCAATAGTTTGATGCTTGAAGGAAATAAAAACGGATTTGTGTTTGGCGCAAGAGCTACTTATAAAAATGCAGCCTCCTATAAAACACCAACAGAATGTATTTACAACTCGGGATTCAACGAAAACAACTACAGTTTAATGCTCGGTTTTCATAAAAGATGGGGGTTTACGCATTTGCATATCAGCCGGTTTAATGCTTTCGTAGGAGCTATTGAAGGCGCCAGAGATTCTGTTACGCACCGGTTTATTGATGGTGACGGTCATATTATTCCTTCCAATAAGCTGAACAGCCGTAAATTAGAATTGCCCTTCAATAACGTTCAGCACAATAAGATTTCGTCCATTTCTAATATCATCATCAATAAAAGTCAGCTCAAAGTCAATTTGGGATACCAATCAAATCATCGCAAGGAATTTGGCGACAATATTGAAACGCCGAATGTTTATTTTTTACTTCATACATTTACTTATGATGCCAAATATATTCTGCCAGCCCGTAATGGCTTTGAAATCGCTTTAGGCGCCTCAGGCATGACACAGATGAATACGAACAAGGGCAACGAATTTGTTGTTCCTGATTATTTTTCTCAAGATTTTGGGGGCTTTGGATTTGTAAAGAAATCAATAAATAAGCTCACAATAAATGCCGGGGTGCGGTACGACTACAGATCTATTTCAGGGAAACCCCTTTTCTTTGATTCAATGTTTTTACCTGCAGAAACGGGAGATACTATTTTTAAGAAATTTCATGATAATTTTAAAGCAGTATCAGGAGCTATTGGCGCTACGTAT
>CAIWVT010000607.1 GCA_903916135.1 uncultured bacterium | reverse complement strand
TGATAGGTGCTTATTAACCCGCGTCATAGCATCGCGGTTGTTTGCCGAAATCCCAAGTTCCTCCAGGACTGCAACATCCCCCGGCTCGAATATCTTGTTGTCGAGCTTCTCGAAACCTTGCACGATTTGGTGTTCGTGGGCAGGACACAATTGGGCAACACCCAACTCGATAAGCTCCACCCATTCGGTTTCGTTGCGCAGCACCAAACATTTATTTTTGAAGAAATAGGCTTCTTTTTGAATGCCGCCCGAGTCGGTGATGATGAGTTGGGCGTTTTTTTCCAATTGGATGAAGTCCAAATATGGCGCAGGCGGGATGATGGCGATGAGGGGATTGTTGGCGAGGATGTCTTTGATTTCGCTGTCGGGGAGTTCGTCAATTTTGCGTTGTGTGCGCGGATGCAGGGGGAAGATGATGCGCAGATTGTGGGTTTTGCTGATGGTGTTGATGCCGCGGAAGATGGCTTTCAGGCGGTCGGGATTATCGGTGTTGGTGTCGCGATGCAAGGTCACCAGAACGTAGTTGCTATCGGTGAGATTCAGACGCTTGAGGATAGTGTCGGGTTGCTCATCCGCTTTCTTCGAGAAATACAAAGCATTGTCCAACATGATATCGCCACAGCGATAGGTGCCCGGATGGTCAACATGGAAGGGTGGACGGTTGTTGACGTTGAAGCCTTCGTGTTGCAGGTTTTCGATGCCTTTTTGGGTGGGCGAAAACAGCAGCGTGGACACATGGTCGGAGCAGATGCGGTTGATTTCTTCGGGCATCTTTTTGTTGAACGAACGCAAGCCCGCCTCAATGTGCACCACAGGGATATGGATTTTGGCTGCGGCAAGGGCGGCTGCCAGGGTGGAGTTGGTGTCGCCATAGATGAGGACGGCGGTGGGTTGTTCCTCCAGCAGGATTTCTTCTATCTTGAGCATCATCTCGGCAGTTTGTTTGCCATGATTGCTCGAGCCGACGCTTAAATTATATTTGGGCTGCGGAATTCCAAGTTGTTCGAAGAAAATCGCCGACATATTATCGTCGTAATGCTGCCCCGTATGCAGGATAATTTCGTTGATACGGTCAGCAAAATGGGTACGGATGGCGCGGCTGATGGCTGCTGCTTTTATAAATTGGGGGCGTGCGCCGACCACGGTGATTAGTTTTATCATGGAATGAGATACTTTTACGATAAATTATTGTCTGTTTCTATCTGTTGCTATACCTAACGGATTTGAAGGCATAAAATTACTACTTTTTTATAGGATGGAAAGTTTTTTTTGATTTAAGATTTGAGATTTATGATTTAAGATTTGAGATTTATGATTTAAGATTTGAGATTTATGATTTTTGATTTGGGATTCAAGACACAGATGCGGCACTTTAGCACCAAGACACGAAGACACTAAGTGATTTACCTCAGTCATCTGATGACTCAAAGCCATCTGATGAATTGGGCAACTTATAAACATTTCGCAACTTTTTTCAACTATTCAAGGCTCCATAAGATAAAACTACCTATATTTGTACCAAATTTAAAGCACCTATGAAAATCATTAATCAACTTATCCTCGGCGATAACCTCGAAATCCTAAAGAAACTCGAAAGCGAAAGCATTGATTTAATATATCTCGACCCGCCATTTTTCAGCAACCGAAATTATGAAGTGATTTGGGGCGATGCGGGCGAAGTGCGCTCCTTTCAAGACCGCTGGAGCGGCGGCATGGACCATTATATTGCTTGGCTCAAAGAACGCGTGGAACAAATGCACCGCATACTGAAACCTACAGGAAGCATCTTTTTGCATTGCGATTGGCACGCGAATGCTTATATTAGGGTGGAGATATTGGATAAGATTTTTGGGATGAATAATTTTGTAAATGAAATAGTTTGGAAACGTACCACTACTCATAATGATGCAAAACAAGGAGCAAAACATTTTGGAAGAGTAAATGATACCATCTTTTTTTATTCAAAAGACGCAAAGAAATATAAATATTATTCCCAATTTGAACGATATACATCCGAATATATAGCCGCATCTTATAACAAACAAGACCCAGATGGCAGAAGATTTAAAGCTTCTGATTTATCGGCTGCCAAACCTGGGGGAGATACATCTTATGATTTTCATGGAACAAAACCGCCAAAAGGAAGATATTGGGCTTATTCAAAAGAAAATATGGAGCAGTTTGAAAGAGAGGGTAGCATATATTATTCCGATAGTGGAAAACCATACCTAAAACATTATTTGGATGAAATGCCTGGAAACAGTGTGGACGATTTGTGGCTCAATTGTGTTTATAGAAATAAAGGAGAACGCATAGGTTATCCCACACAAAAACCGGAAGCATTATTAGAACGAATACTAAAATGTGCCTCCAACGAAAACGATGTTATATTAGACCCATTCGTTGGTGGCGGCACCACCATTGCAGTTGCCGACAAACTCAATCGGCAATGGCTAGGCATTGACCAATCGGTGCAGGCGGTGAAGGTAACTGAGTTTCGCCTCAATCAGCAGCAAGATTTGTTCTCGAAGCCCTTCATTGTGCAATTGCACAAATATGATTATGACACGCTGCGCTTCAAAAACGCTTTCGAGTTCGAGGCATGGATAGTGCAACAATATGGCGGCACAAGCAACCCCAAACAACGCAACGACTTCGGACTGGATGGAAAAACCACGAACAACACACCCATACAAGTGAAACGTTCGGACAACATTGGGCGCAACGTGATTGACAACTTCCTTTCGGCAGTGCAGCGCAGAGACAAAAAACTATTC
>CAIWVT010000606.1 GCA_903916135.1 uncultured bacterium | reverse complement strand
GTCAGCCTCTTCCGTTTTTTACGATGGTCAATTTTACTATCTTGAAATTAATTTGCAAATCTAAATAATATATCTTAATAATGAAGACATTTAAAGAAAATCAACCATAAATTTTTTTTACGCACAACAAATTAAGAATAATTCAGGCATAGTTAATAAAATAAAGAAAAGAATAACGTTCGGCTACGATTCTACTTTAGTTGAAATTATTGTTACAGGCTGTGTCTGAATATGAAAATATATGTATCTTTGTACTTATAAATAATGTCAACAAGCATAGAAAAATCTATTCAACTGAGGTGAAACTTACGCTGAAAGAGGTCTAATTGGATTTAAGACAGCTTGTAACATACTTAATTCTATTGCAATGAAACAACTTCGATACACAATGCTATTCATCTATCTGATGGTTTTGTCGGCAACAATTTTCGGACAAACCTCTGATGTCATCGCCAAAAACGAAGATGCTATTATCTTATATGATAGCAACAACATTATTATTTCGGGCAAAAAGGCAGGGTTCATTTATTTTTTGGTGGAGCGCAGCGTAAAGGTGAAGATTATGAATGTGAAAGGCAAGGAAACGTACAGCAATTTCGTGCTTCCCGAACCCTTTGATGCTTCGTATATTTATCACAACTCAGAGGTGCGAAATCCCAATAATTGCTATTCACGCATGAAAGTGAATAGGGTTTCAGGCAGGATAGTAAAACCTGATGGAACACAGGTGGAAGCTGATATTAAGCAAACTATCAATAAAGTTACCAGCGTAGGCTTAGATAATTTTTTTGTGTATTATGATCAGTTTAAACTATCCATATCCAACCTCGATAGTGGTGATATTTTAGTGATGCATTATAGTTATCAGATGCCTTATAGCGATAATTTCGAGAAGCTTACTTCCATGCGTTTCTTCTTCAACGGAGCGGATTATAAGGATGAATATTACATGCATCTTGCCAGCGATGACGATTTGAATTTAGTAGTAAAGTATTTTAATAAAGCCGATCCCGATACGGTAATTACCGCTGAACAAATTAGCAATTACTATTGGCATTCGACCAAACTTGGTGGCTCTATGGATGAAGCCGGTGCACATGCTTACACCGAATTACCTTATATTATTGTTACGCTTAAGCCATCTGCATTAATTTATGAGCTGCCGTATTCATTTGAAAAAAGATACATTCCGCTCTACGCTCTGGCAGCAACCTACAAAGAAAAGGCTATTTTAGGCATACTGCAGGCAACGTTGCAAGGGGTGAAGAACAAAAGTTATATTGCTGTAGATAAATTTATTGATGAGCACACACGGGATATTACAGATGATTCATTGGGATACGTAAAGCTTGTTAAGATCCATAATGTGATTGTAAACGATTTCACTTACGATAACGATACCACCTATTTTAAAAAAGACGACCCACGTATGGAGCGCATCGGAGAGTATATTGGCGGCAGCACCCTGCGGGATATTAGCAGATATACTGCTTATGCGGCACTTATTTCAAGAATTGGATTGGGCTTTTATACTGCTTATGTTGTAGATACCCGTGTAGGTGTGATTAGCGACGACTTTGTAAGCCCCATGTTTGATAATGATTTTTTGATTGCAGTTGTACTAAAAAACAATACGCTTCAATTAGTCTATCCTAAAAAATCGAACTTCGGATATTATGTAGATGAGGTGCCCTTTTATTTCGAGAATACCATTGCTCGTTTAGTAAATGTAGATGATTACCAGAATTACAAGACCCCGATTAATGAGAATTTTCGCAAAATGAATACACCCTCAAGTTCTTTCAATGACAACGACCGTAAAAGTAGTATATTAACCACGGTAGATTTAGATAAATGTACCGCTACGTTCAATGCCAAAATTGTTTTAAGAGGGCAATATTCCACCTTAATGCGTGGCACTTATATGAATGGTTATAAGGACAAATCTGTAAATGAATTGTACGCAAGCAAAATTAATGAAATAGGCAATGGAGCCAAGCTACAACAAAAAGAAGTGAACGTATTGCAACAGGTATTTCCTTTTAAAACAGAGGTGAAAGTTACATACTCCTCCGATAGTGCCGTGAAAAAGATAGGCAACAATACGTACCGTTTAAATACATTGAATTGGTTTCAACATATCATCACCAACCAATTACATGCCAACGCACGAAAGCTAAACTTTTATCCAGATTTTAAAGGTAAAGACACCTATTCGTATAACATCACCTTTACTAAAAACATTGAAATAATTAAGCCCATTGAAAATATTACTATTGATAATGATTTTGGCAATCTGATCATTTCGATTTCTCACAATCAACCAAACACGCTTATGATTACAAGCTATTTTTTAACGAAGACGGATAAAGTACCTCCAGATAATATCAAACAAGTAGAGGCAATATATAATAAGATTAAGGAACTCAACCAAGCAACCATTGATTTTAAAGTTGTGGATTAATTCAAATAGGCTTCTACGTTGCAGGCACAATCAGGAGCTGTTTTCCGCTTGTGCTATGTTTGCATCTAAACATCTATCATCCAAAAACTATTGAGACGCCTATCCTCCACAAATAAATTTGCACCCAAGTCTCCTCTCTTTTAAGTTTTTTATGTACTTTTGCAAAAAAAACCTTAGATGATATTCATAACGCGTCGCGAACATTTCAATGCAGCACATCGTTTGTTTCGGGAAGATTTTTCGGATGAGAAGAATCTTGAGATATTCGGCAAATGCTCCAACCCCAATTGGCATGGACACAACTATGAGTTGTTCGTTACGGTGTGTGGCACGGTGAATCCGCAAACAGGTTTTGTGATTGACCTGAAAGTGTTGGGCGAAATCATCACCGAACATATCATCGAAAAACTCGATCACAAAAACATCAATCTTGAAGTTGATTTCATGCAGGGCAAATTAGCCTCCACCGAAAACATCGCCATCGGCATTTGGAATCAGTTGCAGAAGGTGATAGCCCAACATGAAGGGACGCTCTATTGTGTGAAACTGTGCGAGACGGAAAATAATTATGTGGAATATTATGGTGAAAAATAAAAACAGAACAAGATGAACGCAATTGACAAATCAATGCTAGAAGAAAACAAAATGGACAATATTCCTGCCGAAATAAAAACGGAGAATACAATTTTGATGGAAAATCTATCGCAACATTATAAAAGTATCCTGCAACTGATTGGAGAAGATTCCGAACGCGAAGGCTTGCTGAAAACGCCCGACCGAGTGGCAAAAGCTATGCAATTTTTGACGCATGGCTACGACCTCAATCCGAAAGAGATATTGCAGTCGGCGATGTTTAAAGAAGATTATAAACAAATGGTCATCGTGAAAGATATCGAAATCTATTCGATGTGCGAACATCACATGCTGCCCTTCATCGGCAAAGCCCATGTGGCGTATATTCCCAACGGCTATATTGTTGGTTTGAGTAAAATTCCGCGCGTGGTGGATGCCTTTGCGCGCCGTTTGCAAGTGCAAGAACGTTTGACTTCGCAAATCAAAGAATGTATTCAAGACACACTTAAACCTTTGGGAGTGGCGGTGGTTATTGAGGCTCATCATTTATGTATGATGATGCGTGGCATACAGAAACAAAATTCCGTAACCACCACGAGCGACTTTACGGGAGCTTTTTTGATGGAAAAAACACGTGCAGAATTCTTGCATCTCATCAGCTCCAACCTTCATTAATAAAACAATTTCTAACCGACGCCTATCCACTGACTCTTTTGCCAAAACAATTCGAAATGCCTTCATACATATTCAGCCATTCCATCATCGAATTTCCTATTTTTATCAAATACAAAGCTCGATGCAATTGGTTTTTAATTGCAGAAGGCATTAGAAAGAATTTAGATTCCGGCATCTGGGACGTTCGCCTCTTGCAAGATTTCAGAGAATTTCCCTATCTGAGAAAAAGTTTGAAGGAAGGCATACGTTTTTCGGTGTCGAATAACAAACTTATCATCATTAAACTGAAACGTGCGTTTCTTTGTAGCCGCATCTGTGTTTTCATCAATGGACACAAACTAAAAAGACATCATTTTTCACAACACAAACTATCATATTAATATCAATCTTTTATGGAACTGCCAACCAAATACGACCCCAAACAAACCGAAGATAAATGGTACGCTTACTGGCTCAAAAACCGCTTCTTTCATTCCGAACCTGACCATCGTCCGGCATACACCATCGTGATTCCTCCTCCAAATGTAACAGGAGTGTTGCACATGGGGCATATTCTCAACAACACGATTCAAGACATCATCATTCGTCGTGCCCGCATGACAGGATTCAATGCCTGCTGGGTTCCCGGCACCGACCATGCCAGCATTGCCACCGAAGCTAAAGTGGTGAACAAACTGAAAGTCGAAGGCATTGACAAAAAAGATATAACACGCGATGAGTTTCTGCGTCATGCTTGGGAATGGAAAGAAAAACACGGAGGCATCATCCTCGATCAATTGAAAAAACTTGGTGCTTCCTGCGATTGGGATAGAACTGCCTTCACCATGGACCCCAAACTTTATGAATCGGTGATAGATGTGTTTATTGATTTGCATCAAAAAGGTTTGATTTATCGCGGTGTTCGTATGGTGAATTGGGACCCTAATGCGCTCACAGCCGTTTCCGACGAAGAAGTTATTTATAAAGAAGTAAACTCCAAACTGTATTATGTTCGCTATCGCATAGAAAACACCACAGATGAATGGATAACGATTGCGACCACCCGCCCCGAGACCATTTTGGGCGATACTGCCGTTTGTGTTCATCCCGAAGACCAACGCTACACACATTTAAAAGGCAAACGTGTCATCATTCCCCTCGTCAATCGTTCGGTTCCTTTGATTTTTGATGAATATGTGGAACAAGAATTTGGTACGGGTGCTCTCAAAGTTACACCTGCACACGACATCAACGATTACAATCTTGGGGTGAAACATAAGCTGCAAAGCATAGACATTTTCAACGACAACGGAACCTTGAACGCTAAGGCAGAACTTTACATTGGCGAAGACCGTTTTGTTGTTCGTGAGAAAATCACTCAAAAACTTCACGATGAAAACTTTTTGGTGAAGACAGAAGACATCATCAACAAAGTTGGATTTTCCGAACGTACTGATGCTGTTATTGAACCGAAACTTTCGATGCAATGGTTTATGAAAATGACCGACCTTGCCAAACCTGCATTAGATGTAGTGTTGAACGAAGAGGTAAAATTCTATCCCGGGAAGTTCATCAATACCTATAAACATTGGATGGAGAACGTTAAGGATTGGTGCATCTCGCGTCAGTTATGGTGGGGACAACAAATCCCTGCTTATTACGCTCCCGATGGAAGTATTTTTGTGGCAAAGACCGCTGAAGAAGCACTTGAAAAAGCAAAACAATCCGGTTTGAACCTCAACGCCAATGAACTTATTCAAGATGAAGATGTCTTAGACGCTTGGTTTTCATCATGGCTTTGGCCCATCTCTGTTTTTGATGGCATTCGCAAGCCTGATAATGCCGACATCAACTATTATTATCCCACTCAAGACCTCATCACTGCTCCCGATATTTTATTTTTCTGGGTGGCACGTATGATTATGGCAGGCTTAGAATATCGCCAGGCAATACCCTTTAGCAATGTGTATCTCACAGGTATGGTTCGCGACAAACAAGGCAGAAAGATGTCGAAACAGTTGGGCAATTCTCCCGATCCTATTGATTTGATGGATAAATTCGGAGCAGATGGAGTGCGCATGGGCATGTTGCTTGCTTCCCCCGCCGGAAATGATTTGCCGTTTGATGAATTGCAATGCGAACAGGGACGTAATTTTAGCAATAAGATATGGAATGCTTTTCGCCTCATCAATGGATGGCAAGTGGACGACACCATTCCACAACCCCTCAGCAGCAAGGTTTCTATTGAATGGTTCACTGCAAAGCTGAATAGTGCGATGATAGAGTTGAACGACCATTTTGAAAAATATCGTATGTCGGATGCTATATTGTGTGTTTATAAACTGATTTGGGACGATTTCTGTTCATGGTACCTTGAGATGATTAAACCTGCTTATCAGCAGCCTATTGACCGCATCACCTATGAAGCCACTCTATATATTTTTGAGAAACTTATGCAGTTGTTGCATCCCTTTATGCCTTTTATCACGGAAGAACTTTGGCATCACATTCGTGAACGAAAGGAAGGGGAATCGGTGATGATGACTTCGATGCCCAATCCTGAAGCCTTCGATGAAGATTTTCTGCAAAACTTTATCTATACTCAAGAAGTAATTAGCGAAATCCGAACCATTCGCAATGAAAAGAACATTCCGTTTAAAGATGCTATCAAACTGATGATAAGGAAAAACAATAATGAAGCCACGGATACTACTTTCGATTCCGTTGCTGCCAAACTTTGTAACATAAGCCAAATTGAATATGTTTCGGAAAAGGTTGAACAGGCTATTTCATTCTTAATCCGCTCCACCGAATTTTATATTCCTGTTGAAGGAAAAATAGATACCGAAGCTGAAATTGGCAAATTGAAAGAGGAATTGAAATATCACCAAGGATTTTACGAATCAGTGATGAAGAAACTTGGCAACGAACGTTTTGTCAGTTCTGCTCCTCAGCAGGTGGTGGATGTGGAACGCAAAAAACTTGCTGATGCACAGTCGAAAATCAACATTATTGAAGAGCAGATTAAGTCCCTAAAGTCATGATTTCTTTCAATTAATTTGTGACGTAATTATTCCCTTTAATTCTATATAAAGCATCCGAAGAATTCAATTTCTCCAACAATACTATTATATATGTTCCGTCATTTTTTTCACAAGAGGCGATTTATGTAAGAATTCTTTCGCCACAATTCTGATGACGGTGTAGGTTGGAATGGCTAAAATCATTCCGGGAATGCCTGCTGCACTGCCCGCAATCAGTATCACCAAAAATATCTCGAGGGGATGAGCTTTAACCACATTTGAATAAATGGTAGGCTGAAAAATAAAGGCATCTAATACATTAATGACTATAAGTATTCCGCTTATTTTCAAAAAGACAGGCATTAAGTCCAAAGTTTGACCTGATTCAACGACGCCACTCACAGCAAATATCATGGCAATAATCCATCCAATAATGGGTCCCACATACGGTACTATATTCATGATACCTGCAAAAAAACCTATCATCAAAGCATTCTTAAATCCGAAAAACCAAGTACTGATAGTGATCAATGTTATTACAATAAATAAATCTAAACATAAGCCTAAAAAATACTTCGACAACATTTGAATCGTTTTTAGATACACATGTTTAATTTCAGATTGCAGTTTTAGTGGTGTTAGGAGCATAATTCCGTTAAGCAACATCCGGTTTTCCTTTAATAAAAAGAAGGTGATGAATCCAACAACAAAAATTGCAACCAAAAGACTTCCTGTGAATCCGATAAGCGTATTTGCTAAGTCTGAGATATTAGTAATATTTATAAAAGACATTATTTTGTTGGAAATTATGCCTTCTAAATTATCAGTTGGAAGTATAATCTGATTAGAGATCAACAGATTTTCTATCCAATTGATAGGCTCTTTCAAACTATTGCTAATTATTTCAGGGTTGATTGCCGACAAAGATGTGATTTGGGTGATAAGCATAGGGAGCACAAGTGCAAAAAAACCTAAGATGACACCATAAATAACAAGCAGTGTGATGATAGAACTTAGCGTATGAGGAAATTTTCGCTTGCCTATTTTTATTCTATCGAGCAGCAACACCAATGGTCTTCCCATGATTGAAAGCACCGTTGCCACCAGTATATAAACTAAAATGTTTAAAAAGAACCAGACCAAAAAGCTGATTAAAAGCAAAAGCAGACCTATGAAAATCCATTTATTTTTCTTGTACATTGCATATTTTTTTCAAAGATAGAAAAAAGAGCACACATAGAGCTAACAAGTATGAAAAAAGTTCAGAATTTATTCTATCAAAAGATGTAGTTTAAGTTCCTATCAACACATAAAGCGTGTTTTGAATACGGAAAAAAAGCTATAAGTTCAGCGTATATTGAATAGCAATGTTTCTTGGAGCTTCTATATAGCCTGGACGTGTCATATATTCGGTGTTGAACAGATTGTTTACGAATAAACCGATACGTTGAGTTTCTGTAATATCAAACATGCCTCTCACATTGAACAAAGCATACCCTTTATTGTGTTCATCTCTATATGCTTTAATTCCCGGAAGCAGGTCAGAAGGAGCATATCCAGGTATAAGTGGTGATTCGAAAGCCTTGTCAATATTTATTATATTGCTATTATAAACAAATGTAGCACCAAAAGTAAAGAAGGCAAAAGTAACTTCAAAGTCGGCTTTAACAGAATGTAAAAAGCGGTATTTTAAATATTTATTATTTTCGGTTTTTGTAGTATCCGTCGTTGGATCGTAATTAAGATCAATTGGATTTGTAAACGTATAACCTAACAAAAGAGAAGCAGGAAATCCAAATATGGTACCTTGTCCGGTAAAAGTTGCGTCTATTCCGTTTATTCTTGCATGACACACATTGAGCGATTTAAACCCAACATCTGCAAGCGTTGGATATGCAGCAGAATCTGGTTTGTAAATTCCGAAAGTGAACTCTATCATATTGGTATATTCAGTCCAAAAGCCAGCAACGTCAAGATAACCATTCCAGTGACCTAATTTCACTCCTTGCTTCACTCCAATTTCAGCACTCCATCCGGTTTCAGGTTTGAGGATTCTGTTAGGAAATATATTCAAACCACCAACACTGGCTTTAATAAATTTTTCAGCTATAGATGGGAAACGATATCCTTGACCAAAAGATGCTCTAATAAAAGTATATTTTGCAGCCTGATAGTTTGCTCCTACCCGAAAAACCGGTGTTATAGGTAAGGTGTGAACCTTGCCTTTGATTTTATAAGAAAACGATGACTCCGATTGGGCTGTGTCAATACGATAATACTCCGCTCGTACTCCCAAAGAAACAGTAAATTTCTTCCAAAATTTTGCATCATATTGCCCATATAGAGATAAATTTAGTCCATCATGTTTGCCAAAGAGTACTGCTTGTGATTGTGAGTAACTGCCAGACAAGCCTGCTGTTAAATTATGTTTGCCTTTAAAATTATGTTGGTATTGATAATCGCCATAATACAAATTAGCATCATTATTCTTCGCTGGGTCGTCAGCAAAACGATTTGTTTGTCGGTAATACCTCATTTTCAGACTATATTTACTTCCCTTTTTATTGAAATACATAAAATATGGGTCAATATTCGTTCTATATCCTGCATTGGTGGATATAGCATCTGTACGTTGTCTCCAAGCACCTGAATCAGAATTTTGCCAAAGAAAGAAACTAACAGTGTTGGCATACATATAATTACCATTCAAACCAAAAGAAAGTCCCTGGATTTTTTTCACTCTATAACGCAAATTAACATTGAACCTTTCATGGTTTTCGTAATTTGGAGTACGAAAGCCTTGTTCCATAAATAAATTACCACCAACGACCAAATCAACCTGACCAATCTTTCTGGAATGACAAAAACTTATAGCACCAAAACCAGGGTTTTTTATACCAAAATTTGATAAAGGAAAGAAAAATATTCCAGCACTACTCTTCGCATACGGTAGTTCCATATCATCCCACCAAATCAACTCTTTTCTTTTAGGATTCATATAAACACCATTATTGATAGATATTTTGGTACTGGGTTTGTCTTTGGGAAATGCAGTTCGTAAATTGATAACACCATTGAGAGCAGAAGAACCAAAAAGTGCAGATGATGCACCTTTTAGAACTTCTACCTGCGAAATATTTTCAATTGGCATATAATTCCATTTGGCATCACCAGCATCTGGTGCTAACAAAGGCATATCATCCATCATAACCAGCACACGGCTTCCAGCACCATAACTGTATCCACTCCCTCCACGAATACTTGGTTGTCCATCATAGATATCTACCCCCGGAAGTTTGTTTATTGCTTCATTTAAAAGATTGGTGTTTTGGTTTTCTATTTGGCTTGGTTTCAATATCTCCATTGAAATGGTTACATCAGAGAGTTTTTGCTCAAATTTTCCGGCACTCACCACTACACCTTCGATCACCATTGATTCTTCGTAAATGTTAACATTATCAGTTATGGTCTGTCCGGGTTTCAATTCATAGGTTTTTTCTAAAGATCCGTACCCAATGTATTTAAACGTAATTGTGATTTTCCCTGGATCAACCGCTACTATAAATTTACCATCAATATCAGAAACCACTCCTTTTGTTGGACTTATAATAACATTAACTCCTGGAATTGTTTCTTTTGTTTTACCATTATAAATGGTTCCTTTAATAGTTGCTTGCTGTGCAAAAAGTAGATTTGCAGAAAAAAGAAAGCAGAAAATAAAAAAAGTGTATAATTTTGT
>CAIWVT010000605.1 GCA_903916135.1 uncultured bacterium | reverse complement strand
TTGAATCTGAAAAAGCTACGACAAAATTAAGATGTCCCTGTACTGCGTGCAATTCGATCAGAATAGATATTCCTGCAAACGGTGTTATAAGTTTGGATTCAACTATAAAGCTACAAACACCGGTAATCGTTAGTCCTGGAAATGTAAAAAAGATAAAAACGCAGCTGGTCAGTTTTGAATACAAGCCTGAAAGTAATGATTGTGTTCCATGCAACCGAGACACTCACAATTGGGGCAATTTCATCAGTGCCTCATTAAATGATCATGATTTCAATGCGAATGGAATTTTAAACTGGGGACATGAGCTTCAATGGAACAGCAGAAATGCTAATGGAGCCAACTTAAACGGAACTTTCAATTTTAATATTTCGCTGCCACCTATAGTGAAATGTTGCAAAGTGAAAATGAAATTCTGCATCAGGTACATTTTTGAGCTTGACAATTGTGTCGTATGCGAAAAGCTGGTGTGTTATTCCTATCCTTTAACCAACAAATAGTATTGCCATGAAAAAATATATATTCAGCTTGTTATTTTTTGCATTTACAGCAATGAATGCAATCTCGCAAGTTTGTTGTCCAAAGTTTGAGTTAAAAACAAGTATCCCTTCAGTTTGTAATGATCTTGATTTAAAAGAGTGCGATAGTAATGCCGTAGGTAGGACTGAATCATTACGCGCCTGCAAAAACCAACCTCATCCGTATTTGGTGGTATCCAACAATCCTTTAATCTATTCATACCATTGGCATGTAACCGGAGGAACAGTTGTGAATGCCGCTGCTAATCCTGCAACAATAAACTGGGGGAATAGTTCTCAAGGTATTTTACAGGTAATTATTGAAAATGCTGATGGATCTGGATCTTGCAGGGACACTATAAACAGGAAGATTTGTTTAATGGACAGTCCTACAGCAGCCATTACATTTTATCCTAATTCAGTATGCAAAAATACGACGATTAATTTTAGCGGTATGGCTTTAGGGGGTGTTACAAATTTTTATTGGGATTTTGGTGATGGAAATTCCTCTAATTTGCAAAATCCAACTCATTCTTACGCTTCAGGTGGGGATCACCAGGTTGTACTTACAGTTTCAAATATAAATAGAGAAGGCATAGAATGTGGTTGCAGAGACACAGCAATGGTAATAGTGCATGTGAATGTTAATGAGGGTATTGACATCCACAGTTGTGAAAAAATGTTGTGTACGGGTGATACTGTGACTTATCATACCAGCACAACCGGATGTACTGGTTTAAACTGGTCCGTTAGTGGAGGAACAATCCTCGGTCCTCATGGAGTAGACAGTGTGGTTGTAATCTGGAACCAACCAGGCACTTATCCAACAAGTGTGACGTTAAACGCAAGCTGCCCTAACACCTGTGGCAATAGTGCTACATTAAATGTACCTGTTCTTTATCCCAATTTGCCGATTCAAGGTCCTTCAATTGTCTGTCAGCTCTCCAATTCAACCTATTCATTGCCTGCTCTACCCGGAACAATTTATGAATGGACTGTAACTGGCGGTGGCAATATAATTGGTCCAAACCATAATGTTAATTTTATAAAGGTAAATTGGACCTCAAGCAGTGGAATAATTAAGTGCTTCTATAACAACCCTTACACCGGTTGTATGGGTTCCTCAACACTGCAAGTGA
>CAIWVT010000604.1 GCA_903916135.1 uncultured bacterium | reverse complement strand
TTTTCAAAATCCACCGACTCTTTTTCAAAATCCACCGACTCTTTTTCAAAATCCACCGACTCTTTTTCAAAATCCGACGCCTCTGAGAGCCTACAAGCTGCCTCTTTTTCAAAATCCGATGCCTCTTTTCCAAAACACCACACCTCTTTCCGCAAACACACCGACTCTTTCCCCATACACACCACCTTTGAGAGCCTACAAGCTGCCTCTTTTTCAAAACACACCGACTCTTTTTCAAAACACGACACCTCTTTTTCAAAACAAGACGACTCTTTCCGCCATCAAGGTGCCTCTGAGAGCCATCAAGGTGCCTTCTTTTCATTTCAGATTTCCAATTTCCAACTTCCAATTCATATCAAGCAACATCAAATTTTTATTTCATCAAATCATAAAAACCAATTATAAAATAGCATCAAACCAAATAAACCAATAACGTAAAAAAATAAAACTATGAACAAAGATCTCGAAGCAAAAGCCAACGCGGTGCATGGCGTTAAAGCACTTTGCAGCCAAGAACCTAATGCAGCATTAATCGAAGGAAATCAAACGGCAAAAACTGACTACTTGCATTTCCTTACCAACGAGCAAAAGATGAATGTCCTCATCGCTCTCACTCTATTCGATTTCACGAGCCTAACCGACTTCCAAAAAGCCGCAAAAGCAGAACTCGCTAAATACCTTGTTGACAAAATTTGCGCAACATCAACCCGCTATGGACGTGCTACCAACAGCCCAACCTTCATGGCTATCTTCAACCATTCCGAAAGTCAATTCATTTATTACAAACTTTCCGGAATCGTTCCTCTCGCAGAATCAATAATTAACAAAGCAACCCAACAATTGGCTGACGACGAAGATTATGGCACGGCTACAGGAATCACCACAGCAATCCTCACCAAAGCAACTGCCCTAAAAAACACCTTAAACGATGCCCTCGGCAAAGAAAAAGTTGCCGAACGTGCCGTCGAAACTGCTTTAGACAATTTAGAAATCCTCTTCAAAGAAATCTGGAAATACGATTTCAAAAACCTTATTGACGATGCCCATACTTTCAACGAAACCAATCCTGAATTTTTAGAAAACCTCCTCAAAGTAACCAAAATCAACGACCTGCCAACATCCCACACAGGCATCAACGGCTTCGGTCACGATGTTGACGGCTTAGTCATCAACGGCGGCGCAATCTTCAACATGGAAATGCCCGAACGTCCCCCCATGACCTTCGACATCAAAGGCTACTACCACGACGACACCTTCCAATGGGGAACCTATCACTACAAATTCACCCATCCCGACTTCCTCGACCTCATCCAAACCGTAACCATCCCCCGCGGTCGAAAAGTCGTCTTAAACGTTGTCATGCAAAGAAGACCCTAATCTCGTTTTTTTTATTTTAAAATGAAGAATTAATAAAGGCTCGAGCGCAATGTTCGAGCCTTTTTCTTTTTCTTAAAACCATAAATTAAACAGATTCATCTGAAAACATAAATTATTTATTTTCAATCTCAGGCAACCATTTCATCAAATTAGTGTTCTATAGTAATACATTAAAAATTAATAGCTATGAAAAAGATTTTATTCGTTTTATTATTAGCTTTCTCAATCACGGCGGCTAATGCCCAAACCTCTATAAGCATTTCAACTGTAATGTATGACTCAATTCTGGGCTATAATATTTACAGTTGCGACAAAACAGCAACTTTTTATTATTCTATTGGAGGCATGGCACATGGTTATAATCCAATCACCGATAGTATTACGATTAATCTTCAATTCGGCGACGGAATTGATACTAACTTTAAAACAAATTTAGTCAACGACTCTCTTTTTGGTTTTAGTTTTTATAATGGTTTGGATTATCTTCATCACCATTATGCAAACACTGGAGGTGTTGATATTAAGGTTTACGTAATTGCGCCCGACGGAAAAAAAGATTCTGTTGTACAATATTCTTTGATAGGAGATACCTGCGACTATATCACGGGCGCCTTTTATCACGATATGAACAATAATTGCCTATTTGATGGAAGCGAAACAGCTTATTGGGATGGAAAAGTAAGTCTTTGGTTTAATAACCATAATATTACCAGGGAAATTGGTTGGAATGGAACAGGTTTTGGGATTTATGCTCCCGTTGGTTTTGCTTATGATTTAATTACAACCAACAATGTTAATGGAATATATTGCCCCTCCAATCAGCATGTTAATACGGTTCCGAGTTCCGGATATAATTTTGGTTACCATTGCGGAAACAACTTCGATCTTACTTCTGATATTTATGGATGGCGATTTAAACCTGGTGCTACTGATGCATATATTCAAGGCATAGTAACAAATTTTGATTGTTTAGCGGTAAATAACGGTAAGGTAAAGCTCGTTTATGACAATACCTTGCTTACACCCACCTCATCATATAATCCATACACTATTTCCGGAGATACAATTATTTGGGATTTTATCAATCTGAATAGTTTTTATTCAAACGCTTCTAATTTTTATACTAAAGTAAATTTTACTGTCAGTCCTCTTGCCCAGTTAGGCAATCAATTATGTTTTACACTAATAGAATTTCCTAAAATCGGGGATATTGATACTAATAATAATACACAGTATGCATGCTACACAATATCCAATTCATGGGATCCAAATGATAAACAAGTAACCCCGCAAGGCGAAGGAATCAATGGTTATATCAATAATAATCAGAACATGTTTTATACTATTCGTTTTCAGAACACAGGGAATGCCAGTGCTGAAAATGTTTACATAATTGATACTCTCGATAGCAACCTTGACATGGGCACATTTGGAAAAATAAATTCAAGCCATTATTGTAACGTAAGTTTATTAAAAACGAACATTGTAAAATATGATTTTCCCAATATTAATTTGCCAGATAGTGGCACTAACCAACAGTTAAGCAATGGTTACGTTACTTATTCTGTTCGCCAGAAACCTAATTTAGCTATTGCAACTCAAATCAAAAATACTGCTTATATTTATTTTGATTACAATCCCGCTGTTGTCACAAACACCACACTAAATACCATCAAATCACCAACAAGTATCAAAGAGATTAAAAATGAAAACGAAATTTCCATTTATCCCAACCCTTCTTCAGGCATTTTTACCCTTGCTTTAGGCAATTTGTGCAGGAATCAAAAAGTGGAAGTATTGAACTCCTACGGTCAAATTGTTTACGAATCGGCAATAGAAAACAAAACGTTTGCAACGATTGATTTATCGCGCCAAGCAAAAGGAATGTATTTCATAAAAGTAAAAAGCGAGCAAGGGGTTTGGATTAGGAAGGTGATTGTAGAATGAGTTGATTAAGTTGATTAAGTTGATTAAGTTGATTGAGTTGATTAGTTGGGAAAGGCTTGGGCGGAGAGTTCGAGCCTTTTTTATTAAAAAAGAAAACGCTGGTAAATTATTTTTTTCTATCTTTGTAAAAAAAAAGAAAATGGAAAGAATTGTAACAATACATATCGAAAAACTTCCGGAGGGATTTTATTTGGCAACCTCCGATTCTATTCAAGGCTTGGTTGCACAAGGCAGAACCATAGCCGAAACTATTGAAATAGCAAAAGATGTAGCAAAAAAACTTATTGAACCAATAATAATAAAATAAATAGTGATGACAATTGATACTTTAAGAAATGGAATAATTGATAAGCTGTTGACAATTTCAAACAAGGACTATTTATCAGCTTTATATCAACTAATAGAAACAAGTTTTACAGACGATGATAAAGTAAAACTAACTGATGAACAAATCCTTATGCTTAAACTAAGTGACAAGGATATTGCCAATGGCAAATTGATTTCACAAAGCCAATTGGATAAAAACGATTTGGAATGGTTAAAAGGAAGGTAGTTTGGACAGAAACAGCAGCCCGACAGAGAAGAGATATTTTAGAATTCTGGACTAAACGCAACGGTTCAATACTATATGCGGAAAAATTAATTGAGCTTACAAAAAAACAGGTTCAGACAATTCAAAATCATCCTGAAGCCTTCAAGGAAGCAGATTATCCTGATACGAGAGAATCTGCAATGGGACATTTCAGCATCTTTTATAAGGTTATATCTGACCATCTAATTATTACGGCATTTTGGGACAATAGACAAGATCCCAAAAGGCTTTTGGAATTGCTAACAAAATAAAACCTGTTCAGCGCCAGCCTCAGCCACCGTCGGAAATAACAAATAAAGCTGTGCCTTTTAATAAGATTTTCCACACTGCAATCCAAAGAACAAAAGGGTTTCCCTGTATAGAGGCAAGCCTTTTTCTATTTTTTGAAAGGATACATCTCAAATTATCAAAAGTAGAATTTCGGATTGACACTTGTCAATTCTATGTTTTCTTCAAAAAAAAATACTATCTTTGTCAAGAACAGATTTAATCTCTTAGGAGAAAAGTGTCGCTCAATAGTAATTTTTGGAAATTTCAATCCCAATATGAACATAATTAAGATGAAGAATAATCTTTATGTATCAAAAATTTGTATGTATGCAGTTTGGCATTTAGGTGCCAAGTTGACCAAAGGCTGCTCTTTTCTGAAAGTTGCGGGGTTTGTTGGGCTGCTTTTGTGCATGAGAGGATTAAGTATGGCTCAAATTCCCACGAATCCTTATGCGCCCAACAGTTCGTGGCCCGAGGCGCATGGCACTTATTGCCAACAAAATTCATCCATAGCATCCCTTACTGAAAATGATGAAATTATTATGGATACGCTGCATTTTCCTTCTGACTTGGTTGCAAATTTCAATCCTGGTGGCGTAATTATATCAGATTTTTATGAAAATTCAAACACCTACTGTTGTTGGGGAACAAATGGCAAAAGCGTATATAAGATAGTTTGCACCCCAGATAGCACGACTTTGATTACAAAAGATATTTGTGAAATGAGTGTGTGCAACTCTCCAAGCTTTTATGGTATGATGGACATCAATAATTTTGTGTATTTCATGAGTGATTTTAATTTAATCATCCTCAAAGACGGCATCAATGGCGATTCCTATTCCGAAATTGAAGAAGATTCAATAATTGATTTAAGTGCTTACGAACATAATGATGATTTGAGAGGGATAAAAATGCTTTATTCAGGACAGATAGTGATAACCTCAACCTCTGGAACCGTAATTGTTTTAGACAGATTGACTCGCAGCGTGCTGTATTCAACTTCGCTTCACGAACCCATAGAGAACAACATGGCAGTTGATGAGGGCAATAATGTGTATATCAACACCAATAGCTCCTTGAATAAATTTCATTGGAATGGCGATAGTTTGGAGTTGGTGTGGGATGTGTTTATTGCAGGCAGCGGAACCACACCTACCTTGATTGGCACAACTACCATGGGTGCTTCTGAGCAATTGCTCGCTATCACCGACAAAAGCTACCCCAGTAATTTGATTTTGATTTGGAAGGATTCAATACCCAACGGGTGGGCAGGCTTGCCATTATTGCCTCACCGCATTGCCGCTATGGAGCCTGTCACCTTTAATGTCCCAAATCCATGGTTGTATGTTGCCCCGAGCCAAAACTCTTTGGTGGTCGAAGACAACAGCATCTTGTTGGTGCGTTGGACAGGCTTGTCTCCCTCGTCAGGTATTTGGAAACCCGGGATAGAAAAATGGACGTGGAATCCAAACACCATGTCGCTTACAGAAAATTGGGTCAACATAGTAAGCTGTATCCCGAATGCCATGCCGTGTTTGAGCACTTCAACCGACTATTTTTATGCCATAGGCGAAAAATTTATTGGATCGAACAAATATTGGACTTTTGAGGCACTTGATTGGATAACCGGAGTGAGTAAAGTTCAACAAGTGTTGGCACCTCACGCTAACTCAGATTTCAATGTATATGGTAGCGGAGTTCAAATGGGTCCCTTCGGGGAAATTATCACCACATCGCCCTACATGATTTTAAGGTTCCGTAAGGCTCCCTTACTTGAGGGTATCAACAAACTCTCGGATGACACTCCCCCTATCAAAGTAAGTCCAAATCCTTCCTCAGGTGTTTTCACCATTGCTTTAGGCGATTTGAACAGAAGTTGCCATATTGATATTTTGAACTCCTACGAACAACTTGTTTACGAAACACCAATAGAAAACCAAGCCTTTGTTTCGATTGATTTATCTAAACATGCGAAAGGGTTCTATTATATAAAGGTAAGAAATGAGAATGGAGTTGCGATTAGGAAGGTGATTGTTGAATAGGAAAATAAGTTAATAGAGTTAATTGGTTAATTGAGTTGATTGAGTTAATTAGTTGATTAAGAAAGTAAGGCTTGGACGTGGAGTTCAAGCCTTTTTCCTTTGTAAATGTTTTTTAGCACGGATTGTCGCAAATTTGTATTGATAGAAGATGATTTATTGGCAGAGCCTAAAAACAAGGATTTGACGGAGGTTGGAACCAATGCCAAATTTAAAATATGCAAATAAAGTTTAGATAAAATTGACGCAAAACATTGAATTTACAATGATTTATCTACCATGGCAATGTTTGAATTTTTTTCCACTGCCACATGTGCAAAGGTCATTTCTACTTGGAATTTTATCAGAAACTACTGGAGTGTGATTTTTAATTCCAGAAACAAAATCCATTTTCTGAATTGATGGAACCCTATAAGTCATAACAGTTTGTCCCTGAAAGTTAGTAATAGCAAAATCACCCTTTGAAATCACGTCCATGCCGATTAAAAACTTGGCTGAATCATCATCAGATAATTGTTCACACTCTGTAACTGGCAGAATAAAAGATACATTTTGATTATTAAGAACAATTTTGACAGCATACACATTAACTCCGTCTTTAATTCCATGTACGCCTTTGACACGAGTTTGACTAATTGGGATAAGACCAAGATTTTGTGCTAATGATTTAGTAATTGCTGACCCTGTGGCACCTGTATCCCAAATACCAGAAGTTTGTAGCTCTTTTTTTGTACTTGTATTTTGTATTGAGATGGGAGACGTAATAACTCTCGAAATGCTCGAATAAGTCTTCGTTAAAGCATGAAACTCTAATTTATCTTGGGACATCACGCGAATATTGCTCTTGTATGAAATGTTTGAGTGTAATTATCCTCCCCTAAGACACATTGCTGAATTAAAAATGTTCCCAACTGATATTTTGATTGTGAATTAAAAAGAGCTTCTTCAAAAGAATCGTAAAACTCAACAACTTTTTCACCAATGATTATAAGAAATTTCCCGTTATACTTTTCTACCAATTCTTCTTGGTGAGACAAATAATATTTAAATTCTGTTTCTAACATAATATTCTGTTTTAAGAGCACAAATATACAATAAAAAATTCACATAGCAATAAAAAAATAAATTAGTATTTAAAATTGATTAAACTTGTCTTATAAACAGTCTAAAAATAAAGAGTTACAAATTGAAGGGTTAGAGCCTTTTTCCTGTTGTTATACCATTACTTTCTATATTTTATTCTAAACTCCGTTTGGTATAATGCCGATAGAGTAGCTGTTATGGTTCAATTTTCCTGTCCCGTACACATAGTGTCGGGATTGGACTATTACAGATACCGTATCGGTATTAAAAGTTTATAGCTTCGCGCTTCAAATTAATAAATGGAAAATAATTATGTTTTTTTATTAAAAAAATGAAAAGAATTGAAAATATACATATCGAAAAACTCAGTTTGGTATTATTGATTAACAGCAGATTTTATTCATGGATTGGTGCACAAGGTATAATGATATCCGAAACTATTGAAATAGCATAGGATGTGACAAAAAAACTTCTTGAGGCGGGAAGGCTTAATTAGCTAATAGGTTAATGGAGTAAATTAAAGGTAAAAAGGCTTGAACTTCCTGTCCAAGCCTATTTCTTTATAGAAAAGATGATTCTATTATGTGATAGAGTCCGTTCCTTTTATTTCAATATAACCAGTTTCTCAATCTTACTAGCGAATTGCCCTGTGGAGTTTTTAACTTTCAACATATAGATATAAACGCCTTTGCCGATGTTGTCGCCATAATCATCTCGACCATCCCAAGGAATAGGGTCAGCTCTGAAACCATTAGTTTCTACTGAGGTTTGTATGGTTTTGATGAGTTTGCCCGATATAGTGAATATCTGCACCATCACATCCAAACCGCAGCAGGGCTGATTGTGTTCGAACCAAAATTCGGTGTAGGTGGTGAAGGGGTTAGGATAATTCAACACATGACTTAAAGCCAATTGCGCAGTTTCCGCAACCACAAACTCAATCTCGCCTTCCGATGAATTGTTGAAAACATCCCAAGCTTTTAGTTTTAGTTTGTGTGTACCTGCATCAAGTTTTGCAAATGGATAGCGGACAATGCCGTGCTGATAGGTGTTGAGTTCGGATTCGTAATAATCGTTCAGCACATACGTTTGTTCTGTATTATCGTCCAACACAGCAGAGATATCGTGCCCGATTCCATTTCCGACGGTGTTGAGTCCGGCAGAATCAGAGAGATAAGCTAACAGAATAGGGCTTTCGTTGGTGATGCCGCCCGAAACAAAACGGGTATCATTCATATAAATACGCATCTCAGGACCTAAGTTGTCAGTTATAGCATTGTTGTTGCTGCCGCCGATGATGAAACTTTCATAATATCCATTGGCGTCGGTGCTGCCATTTTGTGCATAATAGCTGATGCGTCCGTTGCCAAATTTGGTGGCAATATCTTTCGGCACCACAAAACTGAAAGTAAAATCGCCATTGGTAACACTCACTCTGCCTTTAAATACAACATTTTTCTGTAAGAAAAACTGCTGAGGTGCTCCATCACTACCAAGAGTGGAAATTTGCACAGGTTTGTCAAAAACAATGGGGGTGATGACGCCGCTAAATCCGGTTTGTTTCACATTTGCATCGTCGGCTATAAAACCTGTAACCGTCACTTTCGACATCGCTTTCAGCGTATCAGCACTGGGAACAGGGTGATTATTGATGGTGGAAGTGATGACATTAAACTGAGGATAGGCAAGACGCAATGCAGGGTCGCCCAACAGAAGAAAGTTGCTGATGCTGCTCGTACAAGCCATGAAGTTTTTTGAATTGCGGATAACATCGCCCAAGCGAGGAAACACACCCGAAGATTTTACAAAAACGTTACGATAAAAGGTGTAGTTCAACGTGAAATTAGAACCCGACCATGCTAAGCGGGAAGTGGTGAAAAGTCCGATGCCACCGCCATTGGGATTTGTCAAAACATACTCCCCTGCCGAAACTCGCTCGGGATCATCGCAGCGGCTAAATTCACATGTGGCAGTAACAAACAAAGGAGTATCATAATGGTTTGTCCAATTTTTGATATCCGAAACACCAAGTATTTGTTCGTGAGCCAAGCCTGTTTCGCCCCCGTGCCCAATATAATTCATAATCAAAGCACCTTTTTCCACACGTTTATTAATTGCATCCGTACATTCTTGCGAACGCTGACCACCCGGCGTAGAAATCTGTGGAAAAGCATCAAGAAAAATTTTATCTATATTATAATTATTATAGGTGGTGTCAACATATCCGGCGATGTCATCAGATTCTTGTAAAAAATCCATACCATCATCTTTGTCATCAGAAATAAAACATAACACATTTCGCCAATCACCAAAGTTTGAAACCGAACTGGAATAGTCGGAACAGCTAACATTGTTAGAGGATAAATCGTGGTTAGCAGCATAATTGATTATTTTTGTGGCTATCGCTTGTGCGTCTTCTAAGGTTTTGGCAGGAATACGACCGATGCCAACATCCAACAGATTTCCATACGGACCATTGTCTCCATCATCTAAGAAACCAATGTAATCATCTGTTGAGAAGGAAGAGGTTGGGTCTAATGAATTTTCGGTTTCATATATAGGTGCGTAATTGGTGTTATCGGACAAGCGATCCAAACAATCGTAGGAAGCATCACCAAACAGTAATACATATTTTGGCATTAGAGCAATATTCCCACCCGCTCTGTCGTAAAACATTTTTACAAAATCTTTGATTGCAGTGATATCTTGATTGCCGGAAGAAAACTCATTATAAATTTCCTGCGGTGTAGTAATCACAACAGACATATTATCATTCGTGCGATGCAAATCTGCTATACGCGAAGCTTCGCCAACAAAATCGGGATACGAAACAATAATCATATCATTCTGGGCAAGACCATGCAAATTTTGATTGGATACTCTTCCACTTGGTACAACTGAATAATACGAACTTCCGTTGAATGCAACGAATTCTTTGAGCGAATCAGTAAGGATTCGAAACGATAAATTAGATCCGTTTAACAAGGCATCTACTTGCTTTGGATTGGTAAAATCGCTAACATCCCAAATTGTTACGTTACCAGATGCGTTTCCCAAAACAAACTCCGATACACCTTTACCAATAGAATTAATATTTCGAAACGGCAATTGCCCCGAAATAAAAGAAAGATATCTGTCGGCGTTCACTTCAAGATAATCTAACCAGCCAACGGCTGAGGAATTTACACCTTTATTATAATCAACCCGAATGCTCAAAGAACTGTTCGCCGCTAAATTCACAGTACTATTAGATGTAAATGCATAAGGATATGTATAATCTGGCGAAGCAGCGGCAATTGAAATAGTGTTGACAAGCCCACCATTAACATATATCTTAAATGATGAGCCGTATCCAACCGAACGAGCGAGTAAATTTGAATTCAAATGTATTGATGAACCTGACACTACATTTGGAAAATTAAATCCAAAGGTATAAGATGTGTTCACGTCGAATACTTCACCATAGAACTCACGTCCTGATTTTATCAAGTTCAGAGAATCTTTTTCGTGAAAAGCATAATCATTGAACTCTGAAACTGTGTAATCTGGATTTGCAGTAAGGGACGGCTCGTTTTGAATTCTTTTTACTAATCCCAAACTTTCTGTAATAAAATATGAAGATGCCTCAGAATACTTATTTTTTTTATGATTAAAAACTTTATTAATAGTATCTGCAATCCAATAATCCGGACCTTGTGCATAAAAAAGAATATAATCATCCGAATCAAATCTGCCATCAGCTTCGCCTCTAACATAGATACTATTCTCTTTTAAATCATCGTATCTGAAGGTGGCGTTGTTTTCGGGCAACATCTTTCCGCCATTGCCATACACTCGCATATTTCTTGGATCAATTTGTGATGGATTTATTCCTAAAGTAACCAAATCGTTGTATGTAATAATATGTATGCCGGATTCCAAAATATTAATTTTATACCAATCGCCTGTTTTTAATACAGAGTTTGAAGCATAAGTGCGGGATTTATTATACACTGGCAGAGTCAAAGCCTTATCATAATTGTATTTTAAACCGAAAGAAATCAGTCGTTCAATTTTTCCATTCAAACTATTTTTTCGCAAAGGCATAAAACTTACTACTAAATATGGGTGCTTCTTTTCGTAAGCGACTTTAGTTTTAATTTCAATTTTATCGGAAATAATATTTTCGTGTTCTTTTATAATTGCGTAATCAGAAGCAGGAAGCTCTTCATATATGTCGTTAATAATTTCCGTTTGCGGCACAGAAAAAGATTTTACCACATCTACGATAGTAGTATAAAAAGGAATATCCGTACTATCATTATATACAGCACCATCGAAAACCAAAAGTTGTTTTTTCCTTAGCTCGCTGATATACATTGTTTTTACAGACCCCCAATGAATGAATAGAGTATTGTCACTTTTAATTTGTTTCATTTGTGCATTTACGGAATTCGCACAAACTAAAAAAGAAAATACTACTGCGATTTTTGCAATCAATTTCATTAAAAAAATATTTTATTATGGAACAAACTCATCTATTATGTTTTCAAACAATCGAAAAAAAAAAACGGTTTTTATGAAACTTTTGAGGTCTTTTTTAAGTATAAATAAAAAAATAAAAAAAAATCTCA
>CAIWVT010000603.1 GCA_903916135.1 uncultured bacterium | reverse complement strand
GTGTGCTTATGGCTGCCAACCATCCACCGGAACTTATTTTGTTGGATATTGGCTTGCCCGACAGAAGTGGACATGAAGTATTAAAAGATTTGAGAACGTGGTATAATAAGTCAATCATTATACTTTCGGTGCAAAATAGTGAGGAGGACATTGTGAAGGCGTTGGACAATGGCGCAACGGATTACCTGACGAAACCATTCAGAGTTAATGAGCTTTTGGCACGTATGCGCTCGTGCATCCGAAGAAATAATACCGACGACACGAAAAGCATTTTTGTGATGGACGATCTTCAAATTGATTTTGTCTCAAGAGTGGTTACGAAAAACGAAATCATTCTTAGACTTACATCAACAGAATACAATCTTTTGTGCCTTTTTGCTCGAAATGAAGGGAGAGTTTTGACGCATCAGTTTATTTTAAGGGAAGTTTGGGGCGTAGGATACCAAACCGAAACACAATATTTGCGTGTGTTTATTGGCACGCTTCGAAAAAAAATAGAAGACAATCCAAACATCCCGCGCCATATCATTACGGAAAGTGGTGTGGGCTATCGTTTCAACTAAACCTCTTTACGGGAGTTCTATAAATTAGCTTCGCTGAGCTCGCTTTTGGCTCGGTTGTCTTTTTCATCGTTGGACTTCTATTTTTAAAATGCTCACCCCGACTTTTAGTCGGGACTCCGCTTTTAAAAATATTGTCCGCCTCGAAAAATCTAATTTTTAGAATCCCTCTTTATAATTTCTTTATATAATCCGCTATAATTTTTAGATTTTACTAATGCCAAATAGTGTTTTTTTGCATTTCAAAAAAATAATATTATGGCAACAAATTCAGGATTTAAAAAAGTTACAATCACCTCGCTAGTAGTAGCTTTAGGAATCATCTATGGCGATATAGGCACGAGTCCTTTATATGCTTTGCGAGCAGTTATAGGAGAGCGCCCTATTGATTTCGATTTGGTGTATGGAGGAGTTTCCTGTATATTTTGGACACTAGTGTTTCAAACCACAGTAAAATATATTTGGCTAACGCTAAAAGCCGATAACGACGGTGAAGGCGGGGTTTTCTCATTATATGCACTCGTTCGGAAACACAGTAAAAAGTTAGTAATCGTTACCATCCTCGGTGCCACAACCCTATTGGCAGATGGCATTATCACCCCACCCATCACAGTTGCTTCCGCCATCGAAGGTTTGGGCATGGTGAAAGGTTTAGAAAGCACTATTATTCCCGGGAATCGTCTAACCATTTTAATTGTTTTGGGCATAATATCTTTATTGTTTTTCTTTCAGCGCTTCGGCACTCAAGCCATTGGAAAATTCTTTGGACCCATGATGGTGATTTGGTTTGGAATGTTATTTATTTTTGGCATAAATCAAATTGGCTTGCATCCTCAAGTGTTGAAGGCATTAAGTCCGCATTATGCTTACAATTTATTGGTCCATTATCCGCATGGCTTTTGGTTGTTGGGAGCCGTGTTTTTATGTACAACGGGAGCCGAAGCATTATATTCTGATTTGGGACATTGCGGCATTAAAAACATACGTATCACATGGATTTTCGTCAAAATAAGTTTAGTGGCAAGCTATTTAGGACAAGCAGCATGGTTGATGCAACAAGGACAACCTACTTTAATGGGACGTAATCCATTTTTTGAAATCATTCCACATTGGTTTCTGATTCCGGGTATCATGATTGCCACTGCCGCCGCCATCATTGCATCTCAAGCACTGATTAGTGGGAGTTTTACACTGATTAGCGAAGCCATGAATTTAAATTTCTGGCCCCGTGTGACCCTACGTCAGCCAACAGATTTGAAAGGACAAATCTATATTCCAAGTATCAACACTATTATTTGGATAGGATGTATTTTAATGATTTTATATTTTCAAACCTCTGCCTCTATGGAAGCTGCTTATGGCTTTTCAATCACCATCGCCATGATGATGACCACCATCCTACTTTCGTATTTCTTGATATATGAACTCAAATGGAGCAAATATGTAGTCATCGCATTATTATTGGTGTTTGCAACCGTCGAAACTTCATTTTTTATTGCCAATGTAGTGAAAATCAAAGAACGTTGGATGTTCTTATTTTTCGAACTATTTATATTCATGACCATGTACACTTGGTATTATGCTCGCAAGATAAACAACCGTTTTATCAAATTTGTTGACCTTGGAAAATTTGTTGCACGCATAAAAGAATTAAGTAAAGATGATACTATTCCCAAATTCTCCACCCATGTAATCTATCTAACCAAGGCAAACAATCGCCACGAAATTGAAGAGAAAATCATCAAGTCCATATTTTCGAAAAAGCCCAAACGCTCGGATGTTTATTGGTTTGTGCATATAAACAGAACCGAAAATCCTTACACACTCACCTATGAAGTTTCTGAATTAATCGAAAACAAAGTTATTAAAATAACTATTAATATTGGTTTTAGAGTTAAAACTCGTGCCGAATTATACTTTAAGAAAATAGTGCAAGATTTGGTTGCTAACAAAGAGTTGAATCTCCACATTCGTCCCGATGGCTCAACCAAATATAACCCTGAGCCCGATTTTAAATTTGTGGTTATCGAAAAGTTTGTTTCGGTCGAAAATGAATTTGCATTAAGAGAAGGCTTGTTGATGAACGCCTATTTTATGTTGCGCCGCTTAGGTCAAAGCGACAAAAAAGCTTTTGGTCTCGACAAAAGCGATGTGGTGGTGGAACAAGTACCTTTAATATATAATCCAATTACTAACATACAGTTGATACGAAATGAAAAATAAAAAAAGAGAGCTTTCATTACAACTTTACGAAAAATATACAGCCATCGTCAATCGTAAAGTAGAAATCACATTGAAAGATAACAGCACCTTAATCGGAATGCTCATTGGCTATTTTAAACATGATGACGATGCCACCGAAATGCATATCAACAGTTGGCATGTGGTGGATGAGCACGATGAAGAAACCTTAGAAATTGATATATTTGGCTCTTCTGTTGGCATTGTAATCAAGCAAAAAAAAATTGCTGAAATCTATTTTTTCGAAGATGATACAAGCATGACATTTAAATGAAACGAAAACCACCGCTTAATTTACCTTTTTTTGTTTCCGTTCGACTGTAGGCTCTGCCGCCGTCGATATTATTTTTATAGGCATTAATCTAATACATTTATCTTTAAAAGAGCCATTGGCTTAAGCCTAAAGTTAGCCAAAGCTTTCAACCCCTGTCTTCCATTTCATTTTAGCCTTCCGTCTAAAACCAAATGCTCCCACAAACATAAACATTTTCCCCAATCCCCTTACCAAAATAAAACTCCCATCCAAAAACTTTATGCTCCATCAAGAAACTTTCTGCTAAAATCCATTTTTTGTTTGTTGTGGTTTCCTTATTAACTGATACCCTAAAAAAAGTTTAAGACGCCATAAAATATTTTTATGACATCTTTAGATTTTTTAGTCCCTATATAAAAAAGTTTAAGATTATAGATAAAAGACTTTGCTTCCACAAAAGAACTATACGATCAAACAAATTCACTTGGATCCAACCAGTCTATCATTCCTACCCAGCCTTTATCCTTATAAACTTGTCCCGGATGGACTGGAATATCATTTGGTTTCTTGCCGGATTGGCAATACCTTATCCAATCACTTCCACTTTTAAGTTTTAATTTGCGAACATATTTTATAGCTTCTTCAAAAGGAAGGAATACTTTTTTAGAAGTAGCAATTCTACCTGTCCCGAGCCAATCACCCATTCCTAACCATCCCTTGTCTTTATATACTTCATGTGGACTTCTAGGAATATCATCAGGTTTCTTACCAGACAGGCAGTAATTCGTCCATTCAGTACCATCTTTAAGTTTCAGTTTATGAACAAATTCTTTTGCTTGTTCAAATTGAAGATACTCTCTATTACGAGTTGCACGTTTTTCACCGCGTTTCCCTATCCAATCACCTATCCCAATCCAACCTTTATCTTTATACACATATGCTGGTGTAGCAGGCATATTAGCAGGTAGTTTTTCAGTCTTGCAATAGATTAACCATTCGATTTGACTATTAATATTTAATTTGTGTACAAATTCTCTTGCTTCTTCAAAAGACATATATCTATAATATCCTAACCAATCACTCATGCTTACCCAACCCTTTTTCTCATATAAAGTTACTGGACTGTTAGGGATGTAATCTGGTTTATTTCCTGACCTTACATACATCCTCCATTGATTAACGTTCTTAACCCACATTGCAGCCCTATCCACCCAAAAAAGACAAAGATCTGTTAATTTGGATAGTATTTGTATCAAATTCTGGTAGGACAATAAATTACTTAATGGATTATCAATAGTTTGCGATTAATTTTTTTTAGGATTTTG
>CAIWVT010000602.1 GCA_903916135.1 uncultured bacterium | reverse complement strand
TTGACCCTTTCCGGTGAACCAGGTAAGAAGCTGCTTGAAATTATGGGAGCCAGTAGTTATATTCAGCGTAGTGAGCAGGAAAAAATATTTGATAATTGGGAGTATTATACCCGAAGTTCCAACGTGAACCGAAGAAAAGCATTTATCGTTACTGGGAATATATTACAAGCATTTAGCAAGTTTGGTGGCAAATTAATTAGTTTCACCACCAAAGATGGCAGCATACGCAAAGGGATATTACAGCCTGAAAACTTCGATCCGCAAAAAAACCTCAAACAAGGTTTTGTAAATGTGCCTATCGGCAAAGCCTATAATTATATTATGCAAATGGGCGAAGATGCGACCGTCAGCACTCCAGACGGAAAAATAATGATTAACCACTACGCAGGGCATTCCGATAATGATTATTTTATGAGTATTCCTGCGAATAAAAATTTCAAAGATATTTTTGAAGATGCAAAAATAATAAAGCTCTGTAATAATATCCGCGATGGTTTTGAAAAGCGAAGCGATAAAATGATTGCCTATTTTTCAAATAGTTCCATAAAGCCGTTGGTTGAGCATTTGCAAGAGAAATATAATTTTGCTGTTATGCTTTCCGAAAATGTATATAATGAGTTTGTGGATAAAAAGAAATCCATATCCGTAAAAACCGATGTGCAGAGTAGAGCCGAAAAAACCTACCAAAAGGATAAGGAAAACTTTGAAGCTCGATTACAAAGTCAATCGAAAGTTGTATCCGCTCCAGTTCCACCGACTGACAATGAAAAATTGAAGCTGCTAAAGTTGAAAATGAAAATGAAGGCGAAGGCTTTGCAGTTGGTTAGTTTGAATGAATAAAATAGTAAGTAAATAGTAAAAACATTAGAACCATGATAAATAAAGAAAATTACTACAGCGAAATCAACCGTATAGGGTTGAAAAAATTACCTGTTGAATTACAGGAAATGCACGAACTAATCAACGAGCTTACCGAATCGGGAGCAAATTGGAGTTATTATGACAGCGACAAAGATTTACAGGAATATGCCGGAGTGCAATTTTCAAAAGTTCAGGAGTGGATTGAGAAAAATGAAACCACTTTAAAACAAAAAGGACTGACCGACAAAGAGGAAACAACAGAACAAAGGAAAACTCGAAAAGAAAAAGAATACGGAACAAAAGATAAATTTAATATTGGCGACCATGTGCGGATAATTGGGCTTAAAAAAGTAGTTACAAAAGATGTAAAGGTTAATCCATTTAATAATAAGGTAGGTATTATTGAGCATTATCAAAGCGATGATATAAGGGTAACAATTCCGGGAGTTGGTACTGAAGGATTTTTAGAGAATAATGTTAAAGTTATTTCTGCAAAGGAATATGAAAAAGATGTGAAAAAACAGCTTCCTAAAAAAGAAAAACAACCGGTGGTTAAAAAAGTTACACGTCCAAAACCAAAATTCAAAGTAGGCGATTCTGTTAAGGCTTGGGTTTTTGAACATGGTGGTGACCAAAAGATTGAAAGAACTGGTAAAATAGAAAAAATTAGTTGGGACCCTGTAAATGAAAAACACGTTTATAATATCACCTATCCAAATGGTTTCATGTTTACAACAGATGATTGTATCGAATTAATAAAAAAGCCTAAAAAAGAAAAACAGTCTAAAGCTCCAAAAGTAAAACAGTCAAAGGAAACGAAAGATGTTTCAAGTCCAAAATTAAAAGTAGGTGATAAACTTTATTGGACAGATACAGATGGCACACAAATAACTGAAACAATAAAGTCATTTGCACGTTCTAATTATGGTATTGATTATTTTGTTTCACATGGCAATGATACATGGAATTATGATGAGCCAAGTTTACTAAAGTCCATCAAAGATGGCGTGATTGGTTTGAATAAAAAACCATCAGAGCCTAAAGAATCAGTTGACAAAGATGTGAAGTTGATAAAACGATTTGCAGCTATGAGTGGTAAAACCGTTGGCAAAGTTGAAATTATGAAAGTTATTAAAGCGTTTCAACAGGCTATCATAACGAGAGAAATTCGCAAAACAAGCCATTACTCGAATGACATCATGCAAATTCAGGAATTTTTGGTTAAGACTTATAATGAAATGGATACCTCTATCAAAATTGACATTGACGATTCACGATTAGCAAAATGGCAAGAAATTGGAAGTTCACAGAAGGTGATGCCGGTAATTCTTCTTATCAAAAGATTCTTATCGTTATATCCAAAAATATCCAAGCCCAACGGTAGAACTGATGCTAAAAAACTTCAATTACAAATTCAGGATGCTATTAAAGGCGGCAAGATAAAAGAAACCAATCCATATTTTACGGAAATGGAGTTCATATACCATGCCGTAACGCAATACGCCAGTGGAAAACCATTAAAGATAAAAGATTACCAATTGAGTGGACTTCGTGGTGTTTGTGATTGTCTAAGCGGGTTGGGAGCTATTGACAAAAAGAAAGTAAAAGAACACGTTGTAAGAGTTGCTAAAAATCCATTTCCTTATGCAGGTGCATTTGCAGCAGGCGTATTGAGTAATTTGGCTGCCGGTTACATTGCCGACAAAATTAAAGGTACAAAACCCGCGGCACTTAGCGGCGTGGATGATGGCGTGGTAAGCTCCGAGAGTTTGCAAAATATGAAATTTCATTTAATCGGATTGCAAGGTAAGTATGGAAAACTAATAGGGGACCCCGAAAAAGGATTTTCAGCATTGATACATGGTGTGCCCAAAAGCGGAAAATCTACTTTGTGTATTGATTTTGCCAAAGAGCTTGCAAAAAATAACGGTAAAGTTCTTTATGTGGCAATTGAAGAGGGATACGGATACACCTTACAAGATAAATTTGAACGCATGAACGCATTTATTCCAAACTTATCAATTTCAGATAAGCTATTACCATCTTATGTTGGTTATGATTTTGTGTTTATAGATTCAATCAGCAAAGCAGGACTTGAAGCTGATGAATTGGAAAAAATCAAAAAAGAAAATCCGAATACTTCTTTCATATTTATTTTTCATTCTACTAAAGGAGGTAATTTCAGAGGCTCTCAACAATTTGCCCATAATCAGGATGTAATAATTGAAGTGGCTGATGGTGTTGCCAAAGCAAACGGAAGATTTGCCCCTCAAAATGAAATGAAAATA
>CAIWVT010000601.1 GCA_903916135.1 uncultured bacterium | reverse complement strand
ATTTTTCATTTTTAATTTTTCATTTTTCATTCTAAACCGTCTAATCTTCAATAGTAACCAACTTAATCTCATCATTCAGATAAAGCAAATACTTTTCTGTATGTTTAGTATTGATGGAAGTCATTAAATCAGCATAATTCTTCACCTGTTCCCTATGTTTATCTTCTTCTGATCCTGTTTTGAAATCTATCACAATGTTTTTCTCCGCTTCGAAGATAATTCTATCGGGACGATAAACCGTGTTTTCGGGCGTCAAGATTTCGGCTTCCGTAACCACTTTTAAACCCGGCACAAAAAACGCTGCAATTTCAGGTTTTGCCATCACGGTGCTTATCAATTCTTGGATTTTCGCCACATCGTCCGCGTCTAACAAAAACTTCACAGCCGTGGCGGCTATCACTTTTTCCATGTCGTTCGTGTCGTGCATCTCCGAAAGAATCTCATGCACCAAATTCCCCCAAGCCAACCTTTTGTCCTGAATATCATAATCCAATGCCAAGGGCGAATTATACCGTATCACCAATTTCTTCGTCCAATCCGACGAAATCAACGCCTCGTGAAACTTATTACTCGAAACTGCGGCTGTCTCATCTGCCTCCGCCTTAAAATCATCAGGATCTCCAAAATCATACTGCATTTTTTCTTCATCCCACAGATGTTCCTTCTTCAGATAAGCTTTCAAATTCGTCCCAAAAGCCGTACTCTTCGTGCTATCGGGATAATATTGCGTCAAAATATACAACTGTTCCTCCGCCCGCGTAAACGCCACATAACAAACGTTCAACATATCCAACACCACCTTCGATTTTTCTTGCGTATAATAATCCTCGTAGGAAGTCCCCGCAAGATTATCTTTCCCTATCTGCAATCGAAATGCAGGCAATTCAGGTATATTTTCGTCTTGATTCAACACCCACGCCGAAGCATTTTTAACGGACGGATTTATATCTGCAAAAGGATAAATAACAACAGGAAATTCCTGCCCTTTTGCCTTATGTATGGTCATAATCTTCACAGCGTTCAGCTCTTCGGGTATGACGATAGACTTCTTCATCCCAAATTCATCCCACCATGCCAAAAAGTCATAGATAGTCGCCGTATTCTTCTGCATAAACTGATTCACTGCATCCAAATAAAACACCACAAACGGGTCTGCCTCCCGCAACAACCCAAAAAGCCTCACAATTTCCTCATTCAAATCAAACAACGACAAGCCAGCAAGACCTTCAAAATTAATACCAATATCAAACCCTTTCAACATCTTCGCCATCGCTCTAAAACCGCTCTGTTTCTGTTGAAGTTCTTTGTAATCATCAAAAACCCTATTCGTCGTCTCTTCAGGATTATGATTTTGATTCACATAAAACAATATAAACGCCGCCGACAAATTATCACTTGGATTGTTCAAAAACCGCAACAACGCTACCACCAAATTAATCTTCATCGAAGCGCACAGCAACAACGATTCCGACGAAACCACATCTATCTCATTTTTCAAAAGATGTGTCGCAACCTGCACCGTTTCCGAATTCTTACGACAAATCACTGCGATACTTTTCAGCGCAATCCCCTGCTGAACCAATCCCTGAACAATCTCCAAAACACAATTCAACTGATTCTCCGCATAACCATCCTTCTCAAAAAACCTCACCTGCACATAACCCCCATCATTCTCCTTCTTCACATTTTGCTCAATCTGATGATAGATACTCTTATGCTCTTCGCTCAACAAATCACTCAAATATCCAAAGATTTTATTATTAAAGTTCACTATCGCTGCCTGCGAACGAAAGTTAACATTCATCCCCCCATCCGCCGTGTCCGTATAATCACTGTAATTCCTCTCCAAGGCATTTTCAATTTCATCATAATGCATCAAATCAGGCTTATTAAAAATCTTCGGCAGCGACGCAAACTGCATCACCTCCCCATTCCGCCAACGATAAATCGCCTGTTTCCCATCGCCTACCACCAAGTTCGTGTTGGCTGTCGCCAACGAATTCTCTATAAGCGGCAACATATTCTGAAACTGCAACACCGACGTATCCTGAAACTCATCTATAAAAAAATGCTCATATTTCTCCCCCGTTCTCTGATAAATAAACGGCACGGGCTCATTCAATAATTGCTCGTGTATCTTCTGATAAAAATCAGAAATAAAAATCAAATTACCGCTCGATTTAACCGCTTCAACTTCCGCCTTAATCACATTCAACAACGACAAAGGATACAAACTCCGCGTGATAACCGTAATATTTTTATACTGAACCTGCAGCTCCAAAATCCTATGATACCCTTCACTGATGAAGTTTTTCAACGAGTCAATGCTCTGTTTATCTGTGGGGGAGGCAGTCTTTGAATACCAATTCCCTTCATCCACAGTTTTCCCATAATATGTCGAACCTAACGACGCCTTTCCCAATCCGTTGTTCACCACCTTCTCAAAAAAGCTCGGAATCCCTTTCGAGCCATAATAATACGACGTGATGTCTATCCCCAACCTGCCAATCTCCCCAACCACTTTCTTCGCCATACCTTCTGCCTCATCCGCTATCACCCGCCTTCTTCCAAACCCCTTCGAAATAATCGCCTTAAAATCCCCAAACGTAAAATGCGCCATCAACGGCAAAAACTTCTGCGTATCCTCCTTCATCAGCTCCTCCGCAAACGTCTTCAAATCCTGTTCTATATCCCAATTTTTCCCTTCCGAGATCTTTTGTTTGATAAATTCAACCATCAAATCCGTCAAACTATCATCCTGCGTCGCATAACTCAACAACACATCCACCGCCTGCGACAACACATTTTTATAATCCAATTCCACTTCAAAATTCTGTGGTATCTTCATGTCGAACGCAAACGTGCGGATGATACGCTGCACAAAACTATCTATCGTACATATCGCAAAATCAGAATAATTATGCAAGATTTTCTTCAACACCAAATCCGCCCTTGCCGAAAGCGCCTCCACCTTCAATCCAGTCGCCGCCATCAACGTCTCTATCAAATCCCTATAACCAAACTTTATCTTTTCAACAACCTCTTTATCATCCGAATTCGTGATCTCCGACAGTTGCAACAGATATTTTACTATCCGATTCTTCATCTCAAACGCCGCCTTATTCGTAAACGTAACCGCCAACACCCGCCTATATTTATCAGGATTCGCCAACACTATCTTCAAATATTCCTGAACCAACGTATAGGTCTTGCCCGATCCCGCCGACGCCTTATAAACTATAAATTTCTTAGCCTCCATACTCATTTTTTTATCCTGTAATCCAAAACAATATTTTCAATACTATGTGTTTCCCCAAAAATCTGATGCGTAAAAATACTACAAAGACACTAAGAATCAAAAACTCTCAAAGTAATGTGTCTCCTATGACAATCTTCTTGAACCTATTGTTTTCATGCTTTCGTGGCAGGATAAAGACTTTTTGAAATAGATTCAAAACTTCAACTTTTCTACTTTCTCACCTCCTCCAAATCATCTTTCAACATATCTATATTCAACGCAAAATTGCAGTTTGAGCATTGCGCCTCCTCAAACGATAAGGTGGCGATGCCAATCACTTCGCCCTTCATATTCATCACGGGGCTGCCGCTGCTGCCGTGTGAAATTGCCACATCAATCTGAATATACGAATTGCCCGAACTGAACCTGCCTTCCACCACTTCCTGCTCGGTGCCACCTTTCAATCCCGAAATGATGCCTTTCGTCAGTGTACTTTCTATGCCTTGCGGATTACCCAATACAAAAATGTCGTGTCCTTTTTCGGGTGGAGTGTTCGAAATCCGTAAACTATAAAAACTCTCGTCCGAAATGACTTTAAAAATGGCATAATCATACGTATTATTAATCTTCATGATGACGGAGATGGCGTGCATCTGCCCGTCAGAAGTTTTGATTTTCCAAGTGGTTCCGCCTCTCAACACGTGGGCGTTTGTGATGCCGATGCCACTGCTGCTCACAAAAAATCCTGTGCCATAAGCAATCGGCTTGCCGTCGGAATTGTCAGATTCTATCAAAAAAACTGCCTTCTCAGCATATTTCACCAGCTCGTTCAAATTAGAAAAATTCGGCATAGTATCCGAAGCAATAGAATCCGTTGTCATACCTTTAAAAATGCCCATCTTAACGCCCACAAACCATCCAGAAACCAACACTAATGCACCTGCAACGATGATTGCCATTAGAATAACCCACCGATTTGATTTATGAGTTTTATTTCCCTTTCGGGGATATTTTGAGGGCGAAGTGTCATAGTCTGTCCATCGTAGTGGGCTGCGGGCTATGTGCAAACTATCACCGACATTGAGCCTAACGCTATCCACTTTGCAATCGTTCACAAAAATACCGTTCGTAGAACCTAAATCTTGAACCACCACCTCGTTGCGATCTGTGAAACACAACACGGCATGTTTGCCCGAAACAAACTCGTCAGGAATCACAATATCATTGTCTGCGTTTCTGCCGATGGTCAACTGACGGATAATCTTTCCCGAAAATGCGCCTAATTTCGTAAGAAAATACTCTTGCCAGGGGATAATGCGTTCACCAATCTTCACGATATCGTTATAATACAGTGCGGCAAATCTGATTTTTTTCCCATTCACATAAGTTCCATTGCGCGAGCCTAAATCGGAGATGCTATAGGTGCCATCATCGTTTTGGGTAATCACAGCATGTTGACCAGACACATAAGGGTCGGAAATCAACACATCGTTCGAGGTGTTTCTGCCTATAGTAACCGTTTTCATTTTTTCAAATCAGTTTGAACAAATTCGTTGCTACTCATATCATAAAGATAAACGGCACTGCTGCTACCCGCTTTGTTGCTAACCACCAATGCATCGCTTTTCAGCAAAGCAGTCTGCTTTACGTTGACCGTATAAATATTTCCAAAATAATCATAACGATATTCCGTTGAATATTTTCCCGTGTAATATTTGGTACCTTTTGGCAATTTCTTAATCAGAATTTTCTCACTTTCGCTTTGCGATAATTTCAGCACAGCATCATTGCCTGTGCCACTTACAAATGCCAGCATCATATAATTATCGCCCGAACCGGATAGCACACAGGCATAATCTTCCTTCCCGTCTTGATTGAAATCAGATACTACATAATTATTGTACTCCGAATATTGGTTATTATCATTGACACGCCAACTGCTGCTATTGTCCTTTTCTATCATGCCTTTCGCTATAAGATATTCAGTTACTGCTTTCTTATAGGTGACGGGGGTGTTTTTAAGAGCGTTATTCTCAAACACCGCACTAATCCGTTGATATTCTATTTCGCTGCCCATAAAATCCAATGCCACATAGCCCTCTTTTCCATCGGGAGTGCTAACTTTCGCCCAGCGATATCCGTTAGCATCCTGACTGCTTTTCGTTTCCAATATGTTGAGTTTTTCTCCAAAATTAATGATTTCGATGCCGTTGCTGCTGCTTGAAATATCTTGTGAAGACCGCAGCCAAAGTTTATTCGCTAACACATACATTTCGCTGGGCTGAAAAAAGAATTTATAGACCGTCGTTAACAAAGCACTTGTAAACAATACGGCAAAGAATATAGACCAAAAAACCATCCATCCTTTGCGTTTGCGTGGTTTATTTGTTTTTACAGGCTTTGTTGCTATTGGTTTTGCGGTTGCAGCTTTCACAGCTTTGGTTTTGCTTACCGTACTATGCCCGAAATCAATATTGAGTAAAGCAAGTTTAAACTCATCGCAGTCGGCAAAACGTTCTTCTTTATCTTTGGCGGTAGCTTTTTTCAATACCTGTTCCATGCGGTTGCTCACACCCACATAAAATTGCTTTGCCTCTGGCAGGGGTTCTTCAACAATCTTTTTATAGACTTCGTATTCGGTTTGTTGTTCGTCAAATGGGTTCTTTCCCGTAATCGTCTGAAAAAGTGTAATCCCTAACGAATAAACATCCGTCCGTTTGTCCACCTCAATGCCTTTCACCTGTTCGGGACTCATAAACAAAACGGTTCCTAATTTTGTCCCTGTTTTGGTAAGTTTATGATCACTTTCGGAAATAATTTTGGCAATACCGAAATCCAAAATCTTCGCTTTTCCCTCTGTAGTAATAATAATATTTGATGGTTTGATGTCGCGATGAATCACGTTGCGATTATGCGCATACGAAACGCCGTCGAGAATTTGTGCAAACAAAGGAATTGCTTTTTCTTCGGGAATAGGTCCGGTAACAGTTTCAATGTAGGTGTCAAGTTGTTTTCCTTCCACATATTCCATCACCAAAAAAATTCCTTGTTCCGTTTCCACATAATCAAAAAGCGTTACAATGTTCGGATGATGCAATTGCGAAAGGGTTGATGCTTCATTCTTGAAACGTTCACGAATCTCAGGATTCTTTGCTAATATTGGGTTTAGGGCTTTAATGGCAACCTTGCGTCCGATGTGCGCATGCACTCCCAGATACACATTTCCCATGCCACCTTCGCCAATTAACTTCTCAATTTTATAGTTTAATATGTGTTGACCTATCATTCGTTTTTATTCTTTTTTTTGGCATTTCGTAATTAGCGTCCAAAATTAATTTATTTTTGCGAAAAAACAGCACAAATGAAAAATATTAAGCACATTTTTATTTTTACGTTGTTACTTTTCGTAACCGTAAACCTTTCAGCGCAGCGTTCTTTTAACTTTGGTTTGCACGTTGCTCCCAACATTAGTTGGATAAAACCGGACGTTACAGGTGAGGTGTATAAGTCCGATGGCTCT
>CAIWVT010000600.1 GCA_903916135.1 uncultured bacterium | reverse complement strand
GCAATGACCTTTACGGCATAGGCAATGACCTTTGCGGCATAGGCAATGACCTTTGCGGCAAAGGCAATGACCTTTGGAGGCTAAAATGCCTTCCATTCGCATAAATAAGGTGCCTAAAAGCCATAAATAGGAATAAGTTTTATATAGATAGAAGCCTGATAATGTTACGCATCTGCCTGAAAAGTTAAAAAATAGACCTATACCTTGACTTGATGAGGGAATTTGATATTTGGAAAGTTTGATGAAAAGTCCAGAAGATTGCCAGTTGGCACGCGCGCCAAGGATGGTAGCGGTTAGCCCACAGCGCCGCTTATTCGCGGCGCGAGGACTAAGAGCGGACAGCCTGACCCCGACAATTTCTTGTCGGGGTGGCGCCCAAAGAATAAAGAATAGTTTGTAGGTGTTCATAGTTTTGCTGCAAAGATTCTCCCTTTCCCATCAATTTTAACTAAAAAAAGTCTCCATATTGTTTTTATGCGTAATTTTGTTGTCAATTTTGTTTCACGGTCGAAGGGAGCCTTTGGCAAGACTGTGGAGAACGCAGGAAAACTTACACTAATTTTGAAAACAACATGCAGATGAAAAGAAGCGTTATTTTAACTTTTTTCGTGTTTGTTCTATTATCATTACCTGTAATAGCTCAGAACACTATCACCACAAGCACCCCCGTTCAAACATCGTTTTGTGCGGGCGGCAACCTCATTGTGCAATATACTTCTACGGGTACGTTTCCCTTGGGATGCAATTTCTCTATTGAGTTGTCGGATGCTTGGGGTAGTTTTGCTGCGCCTGTGGTGGTGGGTTCGTTGCCGATTAATGCGGGTATCATCACAGGCACTATACCTAACAGCACCCCCTTTGGCGTGAATTATCGGGTGCGCGTGGTGGCTGATAATCCTGTTACGGTTGGTTCGCAAAGCACCACGCCGCTGATTATCACGAGCACGGCGGTGTCGGCAAGCATCGTGACCACTCCTTCCAATACGGTTTGTCAGGGCGACACGGTGTCGCTGTGGGTTACGTTTAATGCTGCGTATCATTGGTCGAATGGCGAAACAACGCAAACCATCTATGTGGTGGATAGCGGAAACTATACGGTGGAGGTGACGAATTATTTGACCAATTGTCAGGTGACGTCTAATCCCGTGCATATCACGGTGCATCCAACGCCTACGGTTCATTTGGGTTTGGATGCCGAGTTGTGCGACGGGCAAACGCTTCCGCTGAATGCGGGTTCGGGCTTTGCGTCGTATGCCTGGAATGATGGCACCACAGGGCAGAGCATCGCGGTGCATCAAACGGGTACCTATTCGGTGAGTGTGACGGATAATTTCGGCTGCAAGGGCGGCGACACCTTGAATGCCTTGTTTCATCCCAATCCTGTGGTGCATTTGGGGGCAGACACGATTTTGTGTGGCAACACCCTCTTGCTCGCGGCAGGCACAGGCTTCAGCTCGTATAATTGGAACAATGGGCTTTCGTTTAATCCTACCTATTTGGTGGCAAGTGCGGGGAATTATTTCGTGCAGGTGGTGGATGGCAACGGATGTTCGGCTCGCGATACGATACAGGTGGACATACATGCGATACCGTATATTAATTTGGGCAACGATTTGTCTGCTTGTGGCAATAACGTGGTGCTGAATGCAGGTGAGGGCTTCGTGGGCTACAATTGGAACAACGGGCAGGGAGTGCAGCAGTATTTCCCCGTAACGACGACGGGGACGTATTTTGTGCGTATCACTGACCCATATGGCTGTTCTAACAATGACACCTTGCAGGTGGTGATGCATTCTTTGCCCGATGTGAATTTGGGTTCGGATGTGTTGTTGTCGTCAAGCGACACGGTGACTTTGGATGCAGGGGCGGGTTTCGTTTCCTATCAATGGAGCACGGGGGCTAACAGCGAATCCATCAACCTGCATGGGAGCGATTTTCCTTTAGGGGCACATAGTATCACGGTGACGGTGTTGGACAATAACGGCTGTTTTAATTCGGACGAAATCACCCTCAACATTGTTTCGTCCACTTGGAATAATGAATTCGTGTATTACCCGAATCCTTTTCGCGATCAGTTGACGATTATCTCTGTGTTGAATCTGCGGGATGCCAAACCCATGATGTATGATATGTTGGGCAGAAGTTTCACACCCGAATATTCGTTTGACAACTCCAATATGATTATCAGCAAAGGCAGCATGGCTGCAGGCTGTTATGTGCTGTTCTTATCGAAAAAGGATGGGGATAAGTATATAGGCGAGGTGGTGGTTTATTAGAGGCTGAGCGAATATCCTATGCCGATGATGTGTTCGGATAAGGGGTTTTTTACCTTATATTCTTTTTGAAATAGATAGAAGAAATCGAGGGTGTGCATGCGGTTGATGACGTATTCGGTGCCGATGCAGTATCGTGCATTGTCCATAAACACATTATAGGGGTATTTTAGGGGCGAAAACAACTCCGCCGAGATGTAGGGTTGTATCTTTTTGCTGAAATCATATTTGATGCTAAGTTTGTTGCGCGAATAGTATTGCGGGATTTTGCCATCCTTGCTCGAGTAAACATCGGCATATTGACTTTGGAAGCGTGTGCGGAAGGAGATGGTGATGGGTTTGAATTTCTTGCGAAACATCAGGTCGAAGTAATAGCGATGTCGGTTGCTATAGGAATCGTCCATACGGCGTTTGTTGATGAAACGATAGTTGGCTGAGACGCGCAGGTATTTGTTGATTTTGTAAGAGATGCCGATATCCGAGAAGATGGTTCCTGCTTCGGTAATGTTTTCGTTCATGCGCAGCTCCTGATCGAAATTGATAGATAGGAGGGGCGTGATTTTTTTCTCTATATTGATGCTGAGCCACAGCCCTGCGTCTGAAGTTTGCCCCCATGAGATGAGGGGAAACAGCAGCACAGCCGTCAATAGGAGAATATATCTGAGAGGTTTGTTCATTTCAAGGATAAATTGTGCAATACATTAGTCGTAATAATACACCATCAGGTTGGCGGTATCTTTTAGGAAATCAATCTTTTCAATATTGACTCTGTGAATCTTCAATCCTGTGCGTGTTTGCAAATCGGCGATGAGGAGGGACATGTTTTGGGGCTTAATCAGTTCGATGTTTTCGTATTCAATTTTCTTAGAGTTTTCGCGTTTGAAAAACATCTTGCTGTCTAAGGCAAAGGTGAAAAAGATGATGGTGCCGTTTATGATGGCTAATTCGTAGTATTCTAATTGTATGGCGGAGATTAAGCCTATGGCTATAAAGATGAAGAGATAGGTCATGTCTTTCATCGTGATGCCTTCGGTGCGATAGCGCAACATAGAGAACACCGCAAACAAACCAAAAGCAGCACCCATAGAGATTTTTATTTTGTTCAATACGAAGGTCAGCATAAAGATCAGCAGGTTGAACATGAAGAAAGTGAAGATGCTTTCAATTTGTTTGTTGTTTGGATAATAGATAAACAGGGTGATGATGACCAATGTAGCAAGGTTAATCAGCAATAGTAACAAGAACTTCAGATTGATATCCACATTGTCTTTGTCGTTGTCCTTATCTTTTTTCTTGTCTTTTTTATCTTTGGTGTCTTTCACTTCGCTTTCGTCTGCCTGAACCGTTGTGGTTTGGTCGTTCGCAAAACTGAATTGGGCAAAGGAATTATAGGTGGGCACGCACAAGCATATCAGTAGCATGAAAGCGAGCAAGAACTTAGTTTTTGTCATTATATATTTTATTAAAATGTTGAAGTTTCATTTTGAAGTTATTCTTTTTGACATTTTCATAGATGTTGATGATGCCGAAGCAATATTTGCTGATAGACATGGTGCGGATGTTACAGTCTTTCATCAACTCAGTGAAAAAAGATTTCCCTGCTTTATCCTGTTTCAATTCGGCAATAACAAGTTTCGGGAACTTAACTATTTTGTCACCCTCTTTGAAACTCAGATTCAAATCAATGGTGAGGCGTTCTTTGGATGTTTTGTTGACCAAAGTGATGCGGGAATAATACACCCAAAGTTTTGCAGTAAAGTTTTCGGGCAAGAGATGTGTTTTTGCCAACAGAAAATCGCCGGCATCCCCTGTTATCTCTTCCTCTATATTTTTTTTCTTGATACGTTGTTTGACGGTGCGGTTTTTATTGGTTGAATGTTTGATTTCGAAAAAACTCAGGTTGGAATCTTTATAGCATCTGTATCTGATTTTGTAACGATTCAATTTCCCATTGTGATGTTCGTTGTAGAGGCTGAGTCCTTTGGTGTCAAAATAGAGGGTTTCGTAACTATTGATACGAATATTGTTGATATCCAACACACGATAATGCTCCGAAGCTCTCATCAAAATGTCGGGCAAAGCTTTAATGTTGAACATATACTTGGTATCTGTTCTATCTAAAAGCTTAACCTCGTCCATCTCTGCAAGCGAGATAGGCTCGAAGGTATCTATGATTTTTTTTATATGCTTCATTGTTGATGCACCCTGAACTTTACTTAAAAGTATTCGTAAATAAATCGTTTCGCTGTTTCCAAAACTCCCGCATTGTTGAATGTCTGACGGGTTTCTTTCATGTTTTTGGCGTTGTAGGTATAGCTAATTTTCTTAATGAGTTTGCCTGAAGCATCGTAAACCATTTCAGTGGTTTTATCGCCATTGGCATTATAACTGTAGGTGGTTTTCTTTGTAACTATGCCATCATTATATTCCACTTCTTCTATTTTGTCTTTGTTGGCATTGTATTTATAGGTTCGCTTTTCGTTTTTATTGTCTTTGGCGTTATAGTTTGTTTCCTCTATTTTGTTGCCGTAAGCATCATACTTGTTGGTTTCTTTCTTCGTAACAGTGCCTTCCTTGTTGTATTCAGTTTTGACGATAGTGCGTCCATTTTTGTCGAACTCTTCATAGGATTCTTTAAAGCCATCCACTTTGCTGTTTTTGGCATCTGCTTGCCAAACCGTAATGGATTTGATGTTGTTGGCTTTAAGCTCTTTTTTACTCTGCGCTTGCAAACTAAGGGTGAGCAATAGACTGATGCATAAAATTGTAATACTTTTCATGTGGATGTTAGTTGAATATTACTATTTCAGAAGCCTCATTCTCTTGTTGATTCTTGGTGATCTCCACGTCTCTGATGACAGGGATAAACGCATTGGTCTGTAGGGTGGAGTCTATGGAATAGGCATAGATATGATAAATGCCTTTTCGCAGATATTTGAACTCGTAAGTACCGTCATAGCTTGTACGCACTCTGTCGGAATACGATTTGTCGTCGCCATAGATAATATAAACATCAACATCTTGCGCATAATATTGTTCTTGAAGAACAGTGAAAGTTGAATTATAGTTCTTTGCGAAAACTTTTCCGTAAATGGAAGAGGTGCCACCCGAGCCGGCTTCTTTTTTACAGGAACTAACAGCCATGAGCAGCGCTAAGCATATTGATACTATAAAGTAAGTCTTTTTCATAATTGTGATGGTTTTATGGATAGGTATTAATTGTAATGGTTTTTAAAATAGTATGAGTTTCTTCGTTAATACGTAATCTTTATAAATAAGTTTGATAACATAGATTCCTTTTGCGAAAGTAGAGATGTCTATGGATTTAGCAGTAACAGACATAGTGTCAGAATCCTTATCATAATAATTGTTGGATAACGTTTGTCCATTAGTATTTATTATTTCAATAGAATAAGGCGCATCGTCATTTTGAAACTCTACGTAAACCACATCTCGTGTCGGGTTGGGGAAGATGAATAAATCCATGCCTTGTGTGGTTCCAATTTGATTGATATTGTTGAACGTAGGTTGCATATACACATAAGGTCCGATGCCATTAGGATATCTGCCAATGGACTTTAGAGGTTCCACTTCGCCATAGCGTATGGAATCAATTATGTCAGCAGCAACATAAGCAAGATATAACTCCCCACCAAAGTCAGCAACATGGAGATTGCTTTGCACAATGGATGAGGTATTGCTTGCATCTGTCCAAACAATTAAATATGTTTTAGAAGGGAGAAGGGTGTCAGGCAAAGCCCATTTCGTGATAGCTGCATTATTATCTGATAGGTATAAGTCATTCAAATTGTAATCTTCATTGGTGTTATTAAAAAGCTCTATCCAATTTAGGTTGAACTCGTTTATAACGATATCGCCCGGATTAATCTTAGGTTGAATAGAATAGAATTCGTATTCGGCTCTTTCGGGAGAGAAGATGCCTGCCAAGGCGTTTTCAGCATAAATATAATACTGAATAGCATTGCCGCTCACAGTGATTTTTGCGCCAAAAATACTGTCGCCTGCAAGTCCGTCGTTATGATTTCCATCGTCATACATCCTTGTTTTCAGAAAGATGTCATCACTTTTCTGCCGATATCCCAAGAAGGCATAGCTTGAACCGCTTATTTTTGCTGTTATCCACACATCATTTCCTTTTGCAGGCAAAGTAGGTGTATGCTGTACCAAAGCAATGACAGGGGCACCATGAAATCCGGGGAAGCTGTCTAAATAAGCCATACGGGCTTCCATCAAATCGCGAATGCCGGGATATTGATCGGATATAGAACCTGTGGTGGTGTCAATATTGTTCAAGAAATCGGTATAAGAATAGAATTTATTGGTATCGGTTTGCACGTATGCATCAATAATATTCTGATATTGCTTGCCTAAAGTATAGTATTCGTTGTTTATAAAGTTCTCATTAATAATAGTTCGGATATGCGCCATGAACATCTTTTTATACGTAGTATTTAAAAGCAAGTTCTTTATCAGCGGGCGAGGCGTAAAGGAATTGGTGGTGAGGAGTTGCAGCGGATTCAGTTGCTTGATTTTGTTTATCGTGAGGTTGGTTGCTGTCCCATCTGAGTTGCGGAAGCTTCCGAAAGACATATTCAAATCCCACAGGATAGGATTAAAGCGCCCGAAATCATCTTTGTATAAATAGTAATTCTGAGAGTATCCAATGTAGCTATCCAAATTCAATACACTATAGTTGAAAGCATGCATCCATAAGGCTCGGTCAACATTCAAAACATTGGGGATATGGGCGGTGTCATTATTCAGGATATTGATGAAGTTATATAAATCAGACCATCCATAATCGGATTCTAATTTATAATACGATACATATCCGCTTGAATCTGTGCCATGCGTGTAAGCAAGGTTTGCATTTTGCCCAAAAGGATATTGCAATTGTTCAGGACTTCCTTTCACAAAAGTATTGTTGTGAGAAGGGAAATATTTCGATATAAACTTCGTGTCAACAGCTTCTACACTTGTGTATAGCCCCAACAATGTATCATTGACATATACCATAGCGAAATTGGCAAGGGAAGCGGGCATGTATTTACGAGCAATTTCGTATGAAAGAACTTCTCGAATAAAAGTAGGGTCGTGAATCACATTGCTAAGTTTTAGTTTTGTGAAGCCTTTGTGGTTTTGATTGTTAATGGCGTATTCTAATTCAATGTTGAAGGGATTCTTGGCTTCACTGCTGCTGAAAGAGCTGTAGCCTTTGTAGCGGACGCCTACATTCTTTAAAGCTTGACCATCTATGTTAATATTGCCTTCCAAACGACCACTCTCGCCATAATTCGTAAATAAGCTATCTAAAACATAACGCCAATTACTCTCTTGAAACGTGATGCGAATCTCACTTACATGGTTAATATCATAAAAATCATCCTGCGCATAAGCTGAGACATACGAATAGCTGATAGCCATCAGTAATAGCAGATATCTTAGTCGGTGAATGAAGCTTCGAATCACTGCTTGATAAGTTTTGTCGAGTAGGAATTGTTGTTTTTATCCGTGAGCTGAACTATATACATTCCTGCAGGTATATCATTGATGTCAATACTATTTGAAGTACCTGTGAGTGCATACTCTTTAATCAAAGAACCTAAAAGATTGTATATGCCGAGACGAGCAGCATTGTTGTCATGGTTGATATACAATACATCATTGGCAGGATTGGGCGACATGCTAAAAGGTACTTCTGATTGATTTTTGGGGATGCCGACCTGATTGGCAAACCTTGAAACACCATTACCTGTAGCTACCCAAATCTCATTATTTTTGTCCACAGCCAAACGGATAACCTGTTTGTCAGCCAAGCCATCGGCAAGGGAATAGGATTGCCATGAAGTGCCGTTAAACACTGAGATACCTCCATCAATATTATAATCCGTAAAGCAAACGACCCACACATGGTTGTTTGAATCAATTTTTATATCATGAACCCATTCATTGTAAATTCCATTCACAGGACGATAGTTTGTCAACCAATTGTTTGATGTGCCAAGTTTCGAGATGCCATAACGTGTTCCTATCCATTTTTGTCCCAACTTGTCAATAGCCACGGCAAAAACATTATCGTCCACCAAACTATCCATCGTTGCTTTTGAGATATTGCTGAAGGTTGTGTTGTTAAAGATAGAGACTCCCTGCATTTGAGTGCCAAACCATTTGTTTCCTGATGGTTCAACGGCAACATAATACAGAACATCCGTGGGCAAACCATTCAAGGTGGTGTAATTTGTCCAAGTGGTTCCATTGAATTTAGACGCACCCACCGGTGTTACGAACCAAACGCTGCCATCATTATCTCCTGCAATGTAAACAACGCCATTATCAATCAAACCATCGGTTGTTGTGTAGGAAGTCCAGGTGGTTCCATCAAATTTGCTGACACCTAAGTTTGTACCAACCCACACATTGTTGTTTTTATCCACAGCAATGCAGGTAGTGTAATTGTCAACCAAACCATTCGTGGTATTATAGGTGGTCCATGTAGTGTTATCGTATTTTGCTACGCCGGCAGAAGTGCCAAACCATTTATTGTTATTGATATCCACAGCAACGCCACCGCAAATGAAGTTATCGGGAAGTCCGTTGACAGTTGTGTAATTGGTGAATAGTTGAGCTTTTAGTAAAGTCCCGGCTCCAAGGAGTAAAACACAGAGTGTTGTAAGTAGAATTCTTTTCATGATATTAAGTGTTTAAGGTATTTATTTAATCAAAATTACTTTTTTATTGATAATATTCGAGTTTTCTGTTTTAATTGCAACATAATAGATGCCTTCACTACATGCTGAAAGGTCTATTGTTTTTGAGTTCCGTCCTTGAAAAATTATTTTCCCCATAGCATTACACACTATTATTTCGTAGTTATGGCTATTGGTGAAGTCTTCTCCGATAGTTATGATACCCGTTGTTGGATTTGGGAATAGATTCAATTCTTCCAAAGAATTTGACGTTTCCTCAATCGCTGTACATGAGTTAACCACAACTTTAACGGTTGCAGTATCCCAACATCCCAAAGTTGTATTTGTTATGGTTACTACGTATGTATAATTGCCCGGAGTTGCGGGGGTGACAGATGGATTCTGCGCTGTTGACGTAAATCCTGAGGGACTCGAAGCCCATGAATAGGTGTAGGTCGGGCTGGTTTCTGTAACAGATACGCCTGAAGAAGTCAAATTTAATGAAGAACCAGCACAAATAGTTCCAACCGAAGCTGTAGCATTGGCAACAGGTCCTCTCACATAGCATAGACTATAGCGCAGGGCATTGGCAGGAGCGCCTGTCAAGCTTTTTGACCAAAGGGTGGTCCCGGCAGCATTAATTTCATAGATGTAGTTCGAAGTAGAAATACAAACCAATTGATTCCCATTGGGCAATTGCTGTGATGCGCCATTGGAATTGGCAGTATAGGTGCTTGTATGTCTGTAAGAATATGTTGTGGGAGGAAATACTACTCCGGGCGTATAGGAATACAGATATCCATTGTAAGGAGGATTGATAATATCTACACACGATTTGCCACCTGCACCACCACCATTATTAAATCCACATAAGTAGTTAGGATAGGTAGGGTTGTCTGATTGCACCCAATGGGCATCATGCACCACATTAAACACCGTTGTTCCTGTCAGACCGATAGCGGCAGGGTTTCCCCAACGATACAGGAAGTCGCCGCCTTTGCCGGAATTGCCACCCGTGTGACCTGCTGCTTGAGCCGTTGTGGTACTATGGTCAATCACATAAATCTCGTTCATGGTGCGCGAACTGAAGGTGATTTGATCCAATGTCTTGTTATAATCAATGCCATTCATGTGTATCCAATCTTTGGCAGTGTTATAATTAATATTCATCAATTGTGGATTTTGTGAAATGGAGCTAACATAATTCGGTAAGCCCGAATTTGAATTTTGACACAAGTGGTTCCACAAATGCCATTCCCAAACTACGGTTCCCGTGGTGGCTCCGGTTGGATGCACTTCCATAAGTTTCTCTGACCATATAGTCATACTTTGCGAACATCCGGCTGCTGTCGCTTCTGCTGCTGATTTCACTTCATAACACGTCAGCAGCACGTTTCCATTAGGCATAGGACAAACGTCATGATGCAAACAATAGGTGGACGAAGAATACACATAATCCCAAACAACAGTGCCACCCCAAGTCACTTTCTGCACTTCGCCCGTCATGCCTCCGCCTGTAAGTTGTGTTGTAGGATAAGCAACAGGATGAATCAGGGTATCCCCGGGTATTAAATATACCGAGAAGCCTGTCTTTTGGCTCGACGAATGTGTCCATGTTTTGTAAGTGGTGCCATTGGTGTCAACCAAAAACGTTTGGGTACTATTGATAGGAGCATACAAAGTGTATAAGCCCCACTGTTGGGCGTTGCCTTGTTTCATTGAAAATAAACTAATAATTACAATGAGAAGAATGGATAGGTTTTTAAATTTCATATTTTTGATTTTAATTATTTCATATAGATACTACACATAAAATGGCTTTTACCCTTAGCGATTATTTAATCAAAATTACTTTCTTATTTATACTATTCATATTTTTGGCTCGAATCATCACATAATAGATGCCATTACAGTAGGCTGACAAGTCTATAGCTTTTTCATTCTTTGTTTGCAATATGATTTTTCCAATAGAATTACTGACCACGATCTCAAAATCCTCATTGCTGGCAAAGTCTTCACTCAAATTGATGATGCCTGAAGTAGGATTTGGAAAGAGGGTTACATTGGCTACCTTCTCATTTTCATTGATTCCCACGGTTGTATTAATAGTTACAGATGCTGTTGAGGTGCATCCTAAGCTTGTGTTGGTTATCAATACGGTATAATTGGTTGTTGCGATTGGCGTAACTACAGGATTTGCGATATTTGGATTGGTCATGGTGGCTGGCGACCATGAGTAGGTGTAGATTGGATTAGTTTCTGTAACCGACAAAGCTGATGAATTTAAGGTGACAGGAGTGCCCGATACCACCGAAGTGGAGGATGCTCCTGCAGTTGCGATAGGTCCTCTGACATAACATAATGAATATCTGTAGGCATGAGACGAACTCGTGTTGGCTTTGGTCCAAAGTTGAGTGCCTGCTGCATTCACTTCATAAACGGCTCCAAAAGAGTTGTTCACCAACATATTTCCATTGGGCAATTGTTGCGAATTGCCTTCATTGTTGGAGGTGAATACGGAAGTGTATTCATAGCCATAACTTGGTGGCGTAGCAACACCCGACGTAAGTGTGTAATTGCTTCCTGCTAATGGCGGATTCCAGATTTCCACTTTTGAATTACCCGTGCCTGAGTTGTTGTTGAATCCTGCTAAATAATTAGGATAATTGGCATTGTCGCTAGGGACCCAATGCGCATCGTGCACCACATTAAATATGGTAGTTCCTGTAGCACCATACGAAGCAGGGTTTCCCCAACGATACAGAAAATCGCCGCCTTTGCCCGCATTGCCTCCTGTGTGACCTGCTGCTTCCGCTGTGGTGGTGCTATGATCAATCACAAAAACGGAATTCATGAAGTGCATGCTCACCACTATCTGATTGAGCGTGGGATTATAGTCAATGCCGTTCATGTGCCATTTGTCGGGGGCGGTGCCTGTTCCGGCATAATTGATATTCAACCATTGTGGGTTGGTGGCGAATGAAGTTACGTAATTTGGTTTGGCTGAACTGGTGTTCTGGCATAGATGATCCCACAGTTTCCATTCCCAAACAACAGTGCCTCCCCATAAAGCAGAATTTGTTCCCACACCCGTTGGATGTACTTCTATAATTTTTTCACAATACATAACCACAGCAGTAGAAGAACCTGCAGCCGTGGCTTCAGCAGCAGTTCGGTAATCATAGGATATACATAAAATATTTCCGTTAGGCATCGGACAAATATCATGATGAAGACTGTAGCCATTAGTAAGAAAATAGGTCCAATCCCAAACCACCGTACCATCCCAACGTACTTTCTGTAATCCACCATGAATGGGACCCGTGTTCCATGTGTTTGCTGCCGGTTTGTAATTTCTAACAATAGTATCACCAAGGGTCATATAGGCGGAGTAAACAGTCTTTCTATCAGTAGCAAAATTCCATGTTTTGTAGGTAACAGGTGTGTTTGCCGTATCAACCAAAAATGCTTGCGTGCCGTTTTTGGTGGCATAAAGGGTATATAAACCCCATTGTTGTGCGCTTGCTTGTGTAAATGCAAAAAGACACATTAATAAAATAAGCTGAAGTGTAATGATTTTCTTGTTCATAAAGATTCCGGTTTATTAAATAATTTGTTTTAGTTTTTGTTATGCTTTCATTGAATTGATACATTATATTACTGTTAGACGACATTGCTTAAAAATCCCTTCGGGTATAAAAGAGTTATCATCGTTGTGCTATTTGTTTAAATTCGGCTGCAAATTTAATATTAAATTCATATCTACATCAAAAATTTTTCATTGCGATATCATATATACACATGAAATGCGGTTTACCCTTATGCGGATTTGAATAAAAAATGGGGGAGGAAGAATGGTTGGATTGTTGTATTGCTAAATTGTTGGATTGTTGGATTGTTGAATTGTTGAATTGTTGAATTGTTGAATGGTTACATTGTTTTTTTAGCAGGCAGAGCCTAAAAAGATAGAT
>CAIWVT010000599.1 GCA_903916135.1 uncultured bacterium | reverse complement strand
GCCAGCCAACCCGCCTGTATGAGATTTGGCTGCTGCCGCTCCTGTTTCTGTGCGTCCCGCAGATATTGCAAGGATAGGTTTTTTCGCACTCACCTGAGCCGCAACTTCCATAAACTCTCTAATATTCGTAAGGCTTTCCAGATAAAGCACTATGACTTTGGTCTGCTCGTCATCACCATAATATTTAATGATTTCGGTGATAGATATATCGGAAGCATTGCCGTTAGAAGCGTAAAGTCGCATCCCAACATTCATATCGTGCAACACTTGCATCATAACTGCGCCAACCCCACCACTCTGTGCCACCACAGAAATTGCGCCGGGTTTATAATAGGTAAAGGTGAAATTGCAATACGCATTAAAACGTGGGTCCGAATTAATTATACCTTGACAATTGGGACCAAATATGCGGATATTATATCGTTTGGCTATCGCCAAAAAAGCATCTTCCAATGCCTTGCCCTCTGCTCCCATTTCTTTGAAACCTGCCGTATGGATAATGATGGCTTTCACTCCCCGTAAACCACAATTTTCAACCTCTTGAGGAACATAAACTGGTGGAATCACAATATGTACAAGATCTATTTCACCGGGAACATCAAAAATAGTTCTATAGGCTTTCAGTCCACAAATTTGATCTTCTTTTTGATTGATGGGATAAATGGCACCGGTAAATTTGTAGTGAATCAGGTTTTTAATTACCACATTTCCAATAGAAAACTCTTTAGATGATGCACCAATAAGGGCTACCGATGTGGGTTCAAATAAAGATTTTAAATTGTTGTTCATACTAACTGTTTCTTGATGATGATAATGATGCGTTTTTAAATATCGCCTGTTTTCAATAAGTTCATAAAAATTAAAGGCAACAAAATTATTGATTTTATTTCAATTAAAGAATCATTTTAACATACAGTACGTGATAACATTTTTCGTTTGTCAGTAAAAACAAATTCAAATCGCTCATTATTATTTATATAAAAATGTATTAATTACAAATCAAAATTTCAATGATGATTAACATCAATGGATAATTGATAAAAAAACAGCGCGGTGCAATGAAGCAAAAAGAGCTAATAACTCAATAGGGTTGAAACGGGAAAACTGAAGCAAAGAACGAACTACAATTTACTGATTCCCTTTCATATCTTCGCACACAATCTTCGACAAATCGCTCAACAAGTTTTGCAGTTGACTTAATTGTTTGCCGCGAGTCATCACGCCAAGCAAATACGGATGATTTTTCAGATACACAATGCCAAATTCATGGAATTCCGCCTGCCCAACTTCTATGCGTTCGCCAAACTTATGCGCCACTTTTATTTTAGGGTCCATTCCTTTCAACATCCCATCCGTATAATGGGTATGTATGAGGAGGTTCAATGCGTACGAAGACCATTTTTTATTCAAATAAGTAGCATTATACAGCACAGAAAAATAACGTGCCACAGAACCGACACTGGCAACAAAATTCTGTCCACCATTATTCGGATGAATTATATTGTCAAGCTTAATCGGAATGCTTAAATCTTTATTGAGCTGTTCAAACTTGCTGTCATCAATTTGTTCGCACAACAACCAAAAGGCTTCATTATCCGAATAGGTAATCATATAATAAAGCAACTGTTCCACCGTATAGCTTTTCCCTTCCACCAAAGTCGCATCTTTGATGGTTGCAGCATAATATCTATTGGGATTACGCTTAAAAACATATTGTTTTTTCAACAAATTAGGGTTGCTCTCCACTTCTTTCAAATAGATTATAAGCCAAGTAACTTTCATAATGCTTGCAGGGTCATAAAGTTCATCGGGATTGATTTCAATATGAGCGCCGCTTGACAAATCGTTCAAATAAACGGAAGCAGACGTGAAAACTCCTTCCCGATTTTTTTGTTCTAAATAGCTATTTAGCTTAGTTTTCGTTGGATTCAGCATTTTTTCGTCCTGCGCGTCAACATATAATAACGGATGAACCAACCCTGTATCAATCTCGCGACCAATATCAACCGCATCATTCATCCCAATGCTTTGTTTACTGATTTCCGGATTAGCACTACCGAACATATTGTGAGGTGTATAAAAATAAAACCCTACCGAACAAATAGGTATAAATATCAATATAAAAACATATAATGGAACCGATTTGGATAAAAGTTTTTTCTTTTTCAGGATCTCTTTTTGAGCAATGGAGGCATTTTTTTGTCTGTTGTTTTATTATTCTTCTGCGTTGACATAAACATTATTTCGTTGAAATACTCATGAATGAAATTTTCTCAAATAAACTTATTTTACTGAAATTATAATCACATTTATTTCGCTTATTTTAGCGGCAAAAATAGTCATTACATTTAAACCCCAAGGTCAATGAAATGTTATTTTATGTTTTTAACTAAACTTTAATTTCGGATATTTTTATTTATTTTTCAAAATGATTATAATCAACATAGTAGTTGATGTAAAATAATTTGAGATTTTTGATTTGAGATTAATGATTTTTGATGTAAGCTTATTGATTTATAGTTACAGACACACAAAAATTGCAACCTGAAACATGAAACTACATACCAATTACATATAATATATAAGGTGTTTGCTCCGCAACACAAGAAATCCCTTAATTACAATCCGCTTCATCCATATAAAGAAGCTGTTCAGGCTCATCAATATCCAAATCTAAAATAGAGGCATAATTATATTTTTTATCTAACTTCAAACGTGCAGCAATAAGTTCCGCTTTAGTATCTCGTGGCATTGCTGCTTTAATTTCTGGTACATAAAAGCCATAGAATCTAAAATCAAAGCCATGCTTAATGCAATACTGAATATAATTTTCTGGCATCTGTTGCAACGTTATGCTGTCGAATTCTATATAAAAATAAACATAAAATGGCTTGCCAGGAATAATATGGGATTCTTCAATGTGACGAATGCGACCTTGCCAACCTCCGATATCAATTTTATCAGTATGATGATCAAGAACTCCACTTTTTGCAACTACAGAATCTCCAATTTTAAAGTTATGCTTGTTGTTTATTAAACTCACCTCGTATTCAATCCATAATTCAGCTTCAGAAACCCCACCGGATGAGTCATCATCACCATGTTCATCATCATCATCTTCGTCCCATCTTCGTCCCAATCGTCATCATCATCGTCATCTTCAATATTTCCACCATATAAATTACTATCTTCTCGCTCTAATATTTCTTTATAATGATATTTTTGTTCCAAAATTTGCCATTCCGCTTTCATATCTTCAATAGTATCGCGAGGATTTGAAAGACTGAAATGTTGTATAGAAGCATGAAAAAACCTGAAATCAGCTCCTTTTTTCAAATATGCTTTAATATATTCTTCGGGCATACATCGCAAAGTAATACTATCATACGCTATAACATATCCAAATTCATTATTTTCATTTTCACATGTAAACCCTATATTGTTAATCTTATAAATACGACCTTGCCAGCCGGCATCATAAAACTTGCTTGTCCAATAGTCTCTAACACGCCTTTTAAATATGACACTATCTCCTACTTTCATTGTTTGAAAAATGTATTTTTTTTTTGATGATGCAAATTTATAAATTTTTCGAAATTAGAAATGGAAAATATTTATTTTTTTTAACGTTATGCGATTAGTAGTGCGCACTAATTAATGGAAAAATTTGAATCTTGAATCATGAGTATGGCACAGGGTTGTCATTCCATAAATTTATCTTGCAAATGGCAAAAAAATAGATCGCAATAAGCTAACCTATAGTACTTGTCCTATCCCTTCATGCGTCATTCCACCCCACAACTCCTTTCCCCATCCAATCAAAACTGACAAATATTTGTCTTACACTTAGAAAATGTCACCCACCCTTACATAGAATTATCAAATTGCATGTTG
>CAIWVT010000598.1 GCA_903916135.1 uncultured bacterium | reverse complement strand
CTACCGCCTGTAATTCCGCGGTAATATCCAGGATTTCGTTGTTACCATGAGTCCCTTGGTGGATTTGTTCGCTAAAACCTTTCATGACTGCCATCGTAATACCGGCGCGCCTATTTAGACAAACTCTCATTTATGGTTCGGCTACCTACATTCCATATTTGAATGTCGCTACGGATGCTTCTTCTGACATTGGTTTCCAGCCTACATTGCCCTGCACAGGTTCGTGCAATCTCAGTGTTTCTATTAGTTCCACCAATGTTTCATGCCCTGGAGGAAGCGATGGAAGCGCCACTGCCTCACCAAGCGGAACAACGCCTTATACATATATTTGGAGCACATCGCCTGCAAAAACCACAGCCACAATAAGCAATATTGCAGCAGGTTCCTATACCGTAACCGTTTCAGGTGGCAACGGTTGCACGGCTACAGCTACGGTAGTTATAACAAGCAGCTCAACGGGTCCGGTACATAATCTAACGCAAAACACCTATTTCTGTACCATCCAAGCTGCCATTACTGCTGCTGCATCTAACAATGTTATTGAAGTATCAGCAGGAACGTATAACGAATATCTTACCATAGATAAACCGCTTACTTTGATAGGTAGTACTTCCGGTGCGCAACCAACAGTGCAGTTCACAGATGTCGCCACCGCAGGAGTTACCGTAATTGCAAACAATGTTACTATACAAAACCTTAGGTTTTATAGACCTGGGAATAATGCTGATGCTGCACTGCTTGGAGTACCAAAAGGTGGAACTTGGCCCACTTATACCATAGACTATTCAAATCTTACCGTTAAAAAATGCACGTTTGAATGGGGACGTTATGCTTTTTATGTTCATGTTCAAAACATGACGGTTGATAGCTGTCAGTTTCTTAATAATTACAGAAACGGAATCATCCTTGGGGGTACAAAAGGTACTATCAATATTACCCATAATTATATTGTCGGCACAGTTCGAAATGCAAGAAATTTGGTATATATAACCACCGGCTCAGGCACACCTGATATAGAAGGAACGATAAACATTAATTACAATACAAGTTATAAGAAAGTACAATTCTTTAACATGGATTTCTGGGGGGTTGATTTTTCAAAGAAAATTGACCTGAACATTAAGCATAATACTATTGATTATGCAACATTATATCCCATCTCCTTTACCTATCCTCCAATAAATGGATTTACAAAATTCAATTCTATAAATATCTCGGATAATATCATGTCGAATGGGAAATTAGGTGTGGTTATAGATTTTAATTCTACCGACAACAGTTGTGTGCCCACTAATGGGCAGATAGTCGTAAACAACAATCTGTTTTATAATAATGCAGATAATCCAAGCTATACCAAACACCCATCAAATACAAATATTGCATGGCAGACTAATGGACCAACTCCTTCAGGAGCATCGGGAGCTATGTTTGCTTTGAGTGGAAATTTGAGTGGAAATCCTTTATATAATGATGCTGTTCATGCAAATCAAAACTTCAGGTTAAATTGTGGTTCACCTGCCATGATTAGTGCCAGCGATCTGACAAACATAGGTGCGGATAACACATATCAAGCATCTTTCCCTGTTAGTGTTACTATTGCTGTTGATGTTAACCCGACATGTGCAGGAGCTTCCTCCACTTTCACAGCAACTCCAATTAATGGAGGGACTGCCGCCGCCTATCAATGGAAAGTTAATGGGATTAATGCTGGGACTAATAGTTCAACTTGTTCAATTAATCCTCAAAACAACGATTCTATCATTTGCATAGTAACATCAAATAAAACATGTGCAATTGGCAATCCTGCGACATCAAATACCGGAAAAATGGTCGTGGATCCTGCTTCTTTTGGAGGCAGTATTTCAGGAACAAGCTCTATCACGTATGGCTCATCAACAGGAATCATGACTTTAGGAAGTTATGTTGGTACAATACAAGGTTGGGAGAAAAAACTTAGCACTGATCTTAGTTGGTCAACAATAAGCAATACAAATGCAACGTATTCAGAAACACCTAATGCCGCTGGTAGTTGGTACTATAGAGTTCTTGTTAAAAGTGGTGTTTGTTCTGAAACCTATTCTGATGAATTTACAGTAATAGTTAATCCTAAACCATTAAGTATCACAGCCGATAATAAATCGAAGAATTATGATGGTTTAGTATTTCCCTATGGTTCTTATAGTGTAACCTATGGTGCTTTTGCATTTTCTGAAGGTCCTTCAAATTTATTAGGAGCATTAGTTTATTCAGGTAGTGCAACTACATCAACTGATGTTGGTACTTATACCATTATTCCAAGTGGACAAACATCAAGCAATTATGCTATTACGTATAATAATGGAACACTAACCATTAATTGTAATTCTCCAGTAACTGTTCTCAATACATCCAACAGCGGATATGGTTCCTTGCGGAATGCTATTGCCAATGTATGCAACAACGGAACCATTACGTTCGCATCCGGTATTGATGGACAAACCATTACCTTAGCTACGGGCATCACCATTGATAAAAACATAACATTCGACAACAGCACTCATTTAACAGGAATTACCATCACCGGAAGTGGAACTAATTTCACCATCAATACGGGTAAATCGCTTACGTTGAAAGGGAGTAGCAAAGTTACTGTCGGGGGAAGCATTACCAACAATGCAGGGGTAAGTGGTTTGGTGCTTGCATCCGGCTCATCATTTATCTATAATTCATGTAGTTTACCTGCCACAGCTCAAAGGGTTCTGACCAATGCTTGGCATCTGTTTGGCTCTCCATTTCAACAAAATATAGGAGCTTCACTTTCAAACATCACTCCTTTAGGTGGCAGCACCCAATTGAAACCTTACACCAATGGAACCAATTGGTTGGCAAATGTAACGTCTGCCTATTACTTTTTGCAACCTTTGGTTGGATATGCCGTTTGCCCAAATGCTCCTGTTACTGCATCTCTCAGCGGTAATCTTTTCTGTGGTTTGGCTACTTCTTGCGATTACACCATTTCTTTGGTTTACAACGGCACAGCAGTAACTCAGAGTTGGAATCTCTTAGCGAATCCGTTCCCTTCCTATTTGAATTGGAATTCTCTTGGCAAAACAAACATAAGCTCCACCTTATATTTATGGAATCCATCTGTGATAGGACCTCCTGTAACCAACACCTCTTATTTCACCGTTTATAATTCGACTAACGGCGTTGGAGTTCCCACCGGCACCAAACCTTACATTGCTCCTTTTCAAGGATTCTTTGTACACGCTCTTTATACAAGTCCAAGAATCACGCTGCCACTTTCTGCTCGCACACATGCCACCGGCACTTTCTATAAAGAGGCAAACAACACCGAGATTCTCGTGCGTCTGAAAACAGAAACCAACATGGGTATGGACGAATTGGTGATTTGCAGAAACCCTGATGCGAAACTTACCTACGAAGACTTCGATTCAGAAAAGATGTTCGATGGATTGCCGGTTGGAATGTACTCACAGGCTGCTTCAGGAGAGAAATTAGTCATCAACACCATCAGTGATACCAATACGATAATTCCTCTAAGCATCATGGGTAGCACAGGCGACAAAGCAACGATAACCGCCTTCGACTTAGAAAGCAGCATCCCAGTTTACTTAGAAGATCGTTTGAAAGGCAAAATAACGAATCTGTCGGAAAACACATCCTATAGTTTTGAATTCCCAACAAACGAAGTTACCGGCAGATTCTTTATTCGCTTCAACAGCAGTAATACTCCGTTGACCACATCTAATATCAATGTGTTTGCAAGCAATCAAAAACTCAACATCATTGCTCAAACCGGCGAAGAAATCCAAGAAGTGGAAGTGTTTACTCTCTCAGGTGCTTGTGTGTTCAAAGCCACTCCAAGCAGCAGCAATGTGTTTACTGAAACGTTGAATTTATCTTCAGCTATCTATTTGGTTAAAGTCCGGACTTCGCTTTCAACTAAGAATGTGAAAGTGAACTGGGAATAAACATTTTGTCCCTTATATAAAAAGAGCCTGCATTGTTTTATGCAGGCTCTTTTTTGTTATCTGAGATGCTCAATAATATCAGGAAGATCAACCATAGCATGAATCACAGCATCAGCCATAGCATAGTCGCCCTTTTCGCCTTTCTCATTAAAAAGAACGGTTGACATGCCGCATTGCTTGGCACCAACAATATCTTTTTCATATAAATTGCCTATCATGACACAATGCTGCGGCAAGATATCTATTTTTCGAGCGATGGTTTCAAAAAATCGCACATCAGGCTTTTCATACATCAAATCTTTTGAAGAAAAGAAATACCGGAAATAGCGGTCAGCTCCTACCCTTTTCAAGGCAGCAATCATAGTTTCGGCATTAGAATGTCCGGCATTGGTGGCAATAACCATAATATACGTATCGCAAAGCTGTTGCAAAGCTTTCTCGGCTCCGGGTATCCATTCCACATAGTCCCAATCGCTCATGGGACCGGGTTTTTCGGGAAAATCGCGCATAATGGTGTCGCCCCAATCAAATATTAATGCTTGTTTCATATAGTAAAGAGTTTTCTATTTAAATAATTAATTATCGTTTCAAATTGTAGGTTACAGGTTTTGGCTCTCTATCCATTTCTTTACATCCTCATACACCTCACTCCTATTGGTTTCATTCAACATTTCGTGGCGACCATCGGGGTAGAGTTTCAGTTTCACGTTCGTAAATCCTTTGTGTTTCAAAAAGTGATATAACCTTTGAGGTCCTTCGGAGAAATTCCCCACAGGATCCATGCTCCCACAAAACAGTAAGATAGGAAAATCCTGATTCAACTTCGCATACAATTCTTTTCGATGCACATACTTCAGCAGACGAAACAATTCACGAAAGAACGATGAAGTGCAGATAAAACCACAAAAAGCGTCATCCGTATATTTCTGACAAGCTTCCTCATCACGACTCAACCAATCGAAAGGAGTTTTATTGGGTTTGAATTTGTCATTGAATGCACCAAACGAAAGCTTATCTAAAAGATGACTGCGGTTGCCATCACCTCTCAATAAACATTGCAGCTTGGCAACACCCAAGCCGAAAGCCAACAACAAAGCAGAATGCCATGCAGTTCCAGATATAATTACACTTGAAATGGTCGCAGGATACATGTTCAGATAAGCACGCGCATAAAAAGAGCCCATGCTATGTCCCAAAAGTATAATATTTTTGTTGGGAAAGGAAGCCTGAATGTTTTGATTAAGCAAAAGCATATCATGGAGCACTGCCTTCCAACTATTGTTTCCTGCGATGATTCCCATGTCTTCAATGCTTCCTGCCGTCTTGCCATGTCCACGATGGTCGTTGGCAAACACAGCGTATGATTGGGAAATCATGTAAGTAGCAAACTCTTCGTAACGTGCTGCATGTTCAGCCATTCCGTGCGCAATTTGAATGATGCCTTTAATTGAATTCACATCATCAGGCAACCACGAATACACGAAAATATGCACATCGTCTTCTGCGGAAATTATAAAACTATTTGTTTTCATATTCATTATTCTTCATTAATCCAACAATAATAAGTACAGCGAAATAACATTGACTAAAAAATCACAACAACATCATTGGGACAATATATACTGCCCCTTGCATTTAGAAAATATACAAATTTACATCTTTTTTTCAAAGACATCCAAACTATTTGAAAAAATTATTTTAAATTACGTTCTGTTATTATTTTCACTATATTTGCACTCAAATTTAAACAGTAATAAAAGAAAGAAAAATAACCTTTTTTCCATCAATTCAAT
>CAIWVT010000597.1 GCA_903916135.1 uncultured bacterium | reverse complement strand
ATAAATGTCTTTTTTGGCCCTTTTTTATCAAAATCATGTTGTGGTTCGTAGGTATATAATGTATTTCCACTATATGACAATATCATTATTGGTTTGCTCTTATTAATCCAATCCTCTGATAAATAAGCACCCTCCTTTGTCTTCCAAAAATATATTTCATATTTATCTCCATTTATTTTTCCTTTACATTCAATAATAAAGTATGTTTGAATTCCTACACCTTCGTATGTACAAGTATTGTCAGATTTTATTCTTAATTCAAAATTGATAGGACCAGGCTCTTCGAAACTATATTTACCAACCCATTTTCCATTTTCATTTTGACAAAAAAGCATAGAACTAAATAAAATGGAAATTGTAAATATTAATAGTAACTTTTTCATTTTTTCATTTTTTTGATTAATAAATATTGCTTAAACTGCATTTTTCTTTTCGGAATTGGGGAGTATTTGGTATTCGCTAATAAAATAGATATTTTAAGAAAGAAAAAAAAATATGATAATTATATTGTTTATTGATTTGATGGCTGATTGGATTTTTGACCTTTATTGTAAGATTTTTCAAATTCCAATCTTGTCAAAATATCAACCACAAAATATATTACTATCGAAACAAAAAACGAAACAGTTACAAAAACAAAAAACGACCAGTGAAAAAGGTATGTCAGATAAGCAAAAAGAGAGTGCATTAAAATTATCTCTGAAAATATGAACACATTAATTAAAGATTTGTTTTCAAGAACTTCGTCAATTTCCTTTATATCTGCGGAAAGACAGTATAATATGATTGATTTAGGAACGGTAATTCCACAAAGCAGACACCAAGCAACAGATAATGAAAATGCAACCATTAAAGTAATGTAAATTCCATAAATGGAAATAAAGTCGGGTTTAAAAAAGTAAATACACAAAAACCATAAATTAAAGGAACTAATAAAAGACAAAAAAAGAACGAAATATTCTACCTTTATTTTAGATAGAATTTCTAAAGTTTTATGAATATTGAATTTGATTGCCATCAGCACAGAATTTTAAAAATATAGTATTTATACAAACCAAATTTATAAAGGTTACAAAAATGATAAAATATATGCAATACCAATTAATCCATAATTTCGTTTCTTTTTAAAGCTTTTTAAAGTTGCTACTATTGAAAAGGCAAAGAAAAACAAATCTATTACCCGTTCGGCTTAGGTTCCACCTAAGTCGTTAATATCCTCATAGGTTCCACCTATTCACTCTTTAATTCAAGCCTACACTTCACAGTCAGGCTAAAATTTTTCATTTTTATCTTTTCATTCAAAATTCTTAAATCTAAAATCAAAAATCAAACAACTCTCGCCAGCGTAACCTCCAACGTAACAATCTGCCCCCTCTTAATCTTCACGATCATAACTTTGGTAACATAACCAACTTTCGAGAATTCGATATGATACGTCCCGGGTTTAATTTTTATCAGAGAAGCCACTCCCGTGATATCGCTCAAGGCTTGTTTGTTCAGTTCAATAACTTTCATCGTAGCAAATTCCAACAAATTAGTGATAGCTCCGGCAGGCGGATTTGGGTCAGTAATCAACGCAGTAATACCTGTATGGTGCACTCCTGTTTTATCTATTTCCATACAATCGGCTAATTTCTTAACCAATACGGGGTCAGTCTTTTGATACTCACCATAAAAAAAGTCGTAAATATTTTTTAAGGCGGCATTGCCTTTCACATAACCTTTATAAATAGCTGCGGTGCCATCTTCCTTCTTGTCGTCAATCGCATCTTGTGTATCCACTTTCACCTCATCAAAAGCAGCAATAGCAGCATCCATATCGGCAATATCTGCAGGTTTGATGTTAGTAAAAATAGCGTGGTTTTCCTCCAAGGTCTTTTTCATGAGGCGTGCACGGCTCAAAGCAGTGGTTATCGAAGCACTATAAATATAAGAAGCACCATGTGTTAATATCTTCACCAATTCGGTCTTGCCGGCATTACGTGCCAAGGGCAATCCTTTTTTGGCGTAAATAATTATGGTGTCAGCCATATTTTTTTTCAATACTTTTGCCTCATCAGT
>CAIWVT010000596.1 GCA_903916135.1 uncultured bacterium | reverse complement strand
TTTTCGAATTACGAATTACGCTCATAGATGCTTGGAGCTTGGGATTTGGAACTTTTTCCTCCCGCTCACCGCATCGCTATCGCCGAAATCTCCACACGTGCATCTTTTGGCAGACGAGCGGCTTGCACGGTTTCGCGGGCGGGGAATTCGCTATGAAAATACGAACTATATACATCGTTCACCACCGTGAAATCATTCATATCTGCCAAGAAAATAGTAGTCTTCACAATATGATTAAAATCCATATTAGCTTCTTTCAACAAAGCAGCAATATTTTCTAACACTTGATGCGTAAGTGCAGCAATATCGCCTTCCAACATCATGCCTGTGGCAGGGTTTATGGGCACTTGACCTGATATAAACAACATATCGTTGTTTATAATTGCTTGACTATAGGGTCCAATCGGCAAAGGTGCTCCGGGTATGCTAATGACTTTTTTCATGGTAAATAGTGTTTTTTTAATGATAAATACAAAAATATGCAATTTTATTCAGAAAAATGGCTTCCAATTAAAAAATTATTAGTAATATTGTAAAAAGATTTCAAAACTACACAAAATGGCACTGATATTAAACCTTAATAATATTGTTTTTGTTCTCACTATGAAAGACTGCATAGATGTTGTTGAAAAAGCTTTTGCCGAACTCAGCAACGGCAGCGCCTATTTGCCCATGCGTATTGGCATTTCGCCTCCCGAAGGTGTGGCGCTTTATATGCCGGCATATTTGAAAGAAATGGACGCCATGGCATGTAAAGTGGTTAGCGTTTATAATGACAACCCATCTAAATTTAAAATTCCGCGCACCATCGGAAAGATAATTTTGCAAGACCCACATTCGGGCAATATACTTGCCATTATGGATGGAGGCTATATTGCTGCTGTGCGCACAGGTGCCGCCAGCGCAGTGGCATCCAGACTATTGGCTCGCAAAGATGCCGGACAAACGGTGGGGATTTTCGGTGCGGGCATTCAAGGCAAAACACAGTTGTGGGGGATGTCGGAAGTCAGAAACCTTTCGAAAGCTTATATCTATGATGTTTCGCATGAGGCGGCGGAGAAATTTGCTACCAACATGAGTAAAATGCTGAATATAGTTGTGGAAGTGGCTACGGAACCCGATACGTTGACCGAATGTGATATCATTTGCACGGCTACTTCATCTAAAAAACCTTTGTTCGATGGAACTAAAATTAAACCCGGCACCCATATCAACGGCATTGGAAGTCATTCGCCCTCCACGCGCGAACTCGATAGCACGGTGGTGAAACGTTCTAAATTTGTGGGCGACAACAAAGAAGTCTGCTTTAAAGAAGCCGGCGACATCATCATCCCTATTCAAGAAGGTGTTATAGGTTACGAGCATTTTTATGCCGAACTTGGCGAAATCATCACGGGCAAAAAAGCCGGACGTGTTAACGACAAGGAAATCACGATATTCAAAGCCAACGGATTGGCTATACAAGACGTGGCAACTGCCAAATTAGTGTATGATTTGGCATTGGAGAAAGGTATAGGTACACGGATTGATATTTAATGTGTATGTAAGATGTCCTCAACACTCGACTCCCACAAGTCCAACAAAGGAAAGCTCAGAGATTATTATTTATTTAGTGATTTAATCATAATAACGCATAACGTACAGAGTATTGCCGTTAGTATTTTTTTTGCAGGAATTAAAGGCACTGCCCTTTCTGCCCGTACAAATGATTGAAAGAGCACTGCCCTTTCTGCCCGCACATCCACCTGCAAAAAAATATTACGGCAATACTTGAGTTATGCGTTCGTGCTTTTTTTATCCTATACGAAAGAACCTCTTTCTAAAGCCTCATCAGGATTATACCAAGTAGCATCAACGAACCTTTGAATTTCATGAGTAAACTTTCCAATCACTTCCGATGATATAGGAAAATCTCTGTGTTGAGCTTTTACCTCTGCTAATGAGCTTCGTTTTTCAAAAGGTAAACGTTTGGCTTTACGAAGTAAGAACACATTATCAATTTCAGTTAAACGTGTATCCTCCGGTTGCATGTCTAAATACTCCACAAGAGCATAATATTTTGCAATAGGACAACCTTGTTTTAAACGGGAGGCTGTACCCGCACATTCTTGAAACATTGTCTTGTCATAATTTATTTTACATTCTGCTGCAAGAACTGCCAAGAAAAATTTTCCATCAACGGTTTTCGGTGCTGTAAATGCTGCATCAGATGAAAACTTATAGTGAATTGCTTTCCCAATAGTAAAATCTTGGTCTTTAACTTTGACGATTATTTCAGGTTTTTGATTTAATGTTGAAACGCTTGATGGTCGAAATGCTAAAGACATAAAGGCTGTTTGAGGTCCAGTTTCAAGTGAAAATGCAGGTAAATTTGTAAGAATATGAGGACTTACCAAATGAATAAGAAATTCTTCCATTACACTATTGTCTAACTTCAATTGACCTTTCTGTCTTTTTAAAAATTCAGACCCTCTTGTAGCAATAAGGTCAACTTCAAGATAATCTTTATACTCATTGAGGAGCGCTGTCATTTCATTAATTCTTTCTTCTCCATTAGCTGTAAGTCTTATCGTTTGAGTAATCCAGTTTTCATAAGCTGTTAATGCTTCTTTTAATAATGTTACATCTCCGCTACATTTTGGATTTGTTATCGCTGCTAATAATTTTTCTCTGTGTGGTGTGCTGCTCATTTTTTTAATATTAATGTCGGGTTGAAAATTGGGGATTCTTTTACTTCTTCACTATTTAAAATAGCTTCGGTAAGGTCTAAATAAACTCCGTCTTGTGTAGTTTTAAGACTTTGTTCTAAATGTGATGTTGCGATACTTCGACCATTTAAAGAATCAGATAAGTTTTTAGTTTTTGATGCAATTATTATATCCTCTTTAATGGTAATACCAAACTTATTCGTAAATTGTCGTTCTGAAGTTTCAATTTCTGAAAAACCACTTGTCTGTTCAATAATTTCCATTACTAGTTGTCCATTAAAAAACGGAATACCTCTTACATTTGATTCCCTACCAACAACCAAAATCATTTTTGCATCTGGTTTAAGTGCTTTCCAAAAAGACCTTATTGCTAATTCCATATCGATGCAATACTGAATTACTGTTTTAAATCTATTACCTCTGTTTTTTCTATTTGAACCAAATTCGCTATGTGCAACTTTGAGTATATCGAAATGAAATGTCTCAATTATTGCTCTATAATTTTGATGATAATTAAATACATTAATATAAGGCGGGGATGTTAAAATAAGGTCAACACTATTTGCAAGATACTCTCCTGATTTTTTTGCATCCAAAAGTTTTGATTGGATTGGATTGGTAGTGTAGGGAAGATTTAAAAGGCAATTCTTAGTATATTGAAACGATTTCAGTATTGATTCGGCAACAGTAAGTTTTTTGTCCTTTTCAGATTGAAAAAGAATATTCATGAAAAAAATTCTTGCTTGTTTGTCTGAGATAAAATGGTCAAATTTTATAGCAAAAGCTAAGAGATTTGCATAAGCTACCCGATAATCCTCATTGTCCACATATACTTTTTCTCCATTGAGTTCTTGTAGTTGAAAATTTAACTTCGTCTCAAATGAATTACAGAAATGATTACGTTCACCACTTGTTAAATTACAAAAGCTGAAAAATCTCGACATTGCATAAGCAGATGGATTTATCTCAAATCCTGTTGCTGTCAAACCGAGTCTTGCAGATTCTTGTAATACTGTTCCACTACCAGAAAATGGGTCAAATATGTGGTCTCCATTTTTGGCAAAAGAAGTAAGAATATATTCAACAAACTCTGGTGTAAACTGTCCACGCCAATTGAATAAGTTCGACCTTTTTTTAGCTGTTACGTCTAATTTATTTTGTTCTAAAATCATGTCACAAAGATACTATTTCAATAAACTCATTAAGCCCACAAAATTCAAAAGTTGTCAACTGTCTCCATTCTTCTAAGCATGACGCATAACTTCTTATCTATGTTATAAAGTAACATAAAGCCACCCAATTTCGGCATGCTTTATGTTACTATTGTTACTTTTAATATCTCTACAAATAAACAAAATTAATCATTATTCAAAATTACGCTGCATGTATCGTGAATTTAATATCGCCTGTTGTGTTGAAATCATCGTTTTTAACCATCACAAATTTATAGGCGATGTTGCCCAAAACGCTTGGGTTTAGGGTAACGATTACTCCTGCTGGTAAGAGATACCAAAGCGTAGGTTCCGATTTGGCAGTTTGGGTTATGGCTACCAACAAATCAACCGTGCTGAGGTTTTCCATCGTAACGGTGTCGCCCGGTTTAAAGTAGCGCATGCAAA
>CAIWVT010000595.1 GCA_903916135.1 uncultured bacterium | reverse complement strand
CCACCCCATACTTCCATTGCATAAAAATTTGCTTCTTTCAATAAAGGTAACACTCTGTCCACTTGGGGCTGTGTCATGCGCGTTGCAAACAAAGATTGTTGTCCATCGCGCAAAGTTACATCTCTTATCAATAATTTACGTTTCATATCGTTTTGAATTTCAGTGAATTTTAATATTAAATTGTTTTAAATAATCGGCTGCAAAGATATTGAAGTTTTTTAAAAACAATGATATTTTGCAAAATTATTTTTGATAAATGTCAATATGTTTTCATTTCCATAAATACAATAAACTAAACCCGAAAAAAAATTTCGCTACCTAAGAAAGGTGTTGTACTTTTGCAAAAAAAATTCTATGGATATATTTCTTCACGGCGAAACGTGGATTGCGCTACTAACTCTAACTTTTCTCGAAATTGTATTGGGTATTGACAATATCATATTCATCTCGATAGTTACCGGGAAACTGCCCGAAAATAAGCAACGCACTAGTCGCAATACAGGTCTGGCTCTTGCAATGGTTTTTAGAGTCGGGCTTTTATTGCTGATAACTCACATCATTGGTTTGTCAAAACCTTTATTTTCGCTCCAGCATCTTGGAATCAATTTCGATATAAGCATTCGTGATTTGATTTTACTGGCGGGCGGCATCTTTTTAATAGCTAAAAGCACTTCCGAAATGCATCAAAAGATTGAAGGCATTGAACATCATCATAGAGAAAGTCGCACGAACAAATTATCTGCTGCCATAATGCAAATCGTCGTGTTGGATATTATTTTTTCATTTGATTCTATCCTCACGGCAATTGGTCTTACAAAAAATGTGTTGCTTATGATTATTGCTGTCATCATTTCGATGTTTATCATGATGTTTTTCTCGGGATACATCAGCCGATTCATCAACAAACATCCTACTTTGCAGGTGTTGGCATTGTCGTTTTTAATCCTCATTGGCTTTATGCTCATTGTGGATGGCTTGCATTATAATGTACCCAAAGGATACATCTATTTTGCTGTTTTGTTTTCGCTTTTGGTTGAAATGCTCAATATGCGCATGAGGAAACGTGACAAAAAAATACATAAAACATAGTTATGTTAAACAAAATTGCGTAATTTTGCACTTATTTTTAAATTAAAACTGTATTTATGAAAAAGTATTTCCTCTTTTTAAGTCTCTTTTTGTGCCTAACAAGCCATGCATGGAGCCAAACTGCCACTTCCGTTGCCAATGGCAATTGGTATAATCCCACCACATGGAATTGCACCTGCATCCCCACTGCCGCTTACACTATTACTATAAATCACAATGTGGTTTTAGATAATGATTTTGCCTTAAACGGCGGGTCTATCACCATCGGTCCGAATGGCGTTTTGAGAGAAAGCATTGCGGGCAGAAATTTAGTCATGAACGCAGGTACTATTGACAATAATGGCAAAATTAAAATCAGCCGTGTTGGCTTTTATAGCGGTGATTTTACCAACAATGATTCGTGTTTGATTTATTCAGTGTTTTACAGCGGTGCTTATGTTTGGAACTCCGGCAGCATTTCGGAAGTGGATAGTATGTTCATCCAATCGTATTTTTATAATGATGTGCCCGGCACCGTTGATGCTTTCCGCGTTACAGTGAATGACACTTTAGAGAATGATGGTATTTTTAACGCCACCGACCTGTTGAATTTGGATGTCTTTTACAATAACAATTCAGCAACATTCCATAACTTCTATTCCGACTTCCTGACAGAAAATTATAATTCTAT
>CAIWVT010000594.1 GCA_903916135.1 uncultured bacterium | reverse complement strand
CCGGTAATAGTGGCCATTCATGCTTACCGGTGACGGAACCTGCCAGAGCTTCATCCAGCTTCCGGCTGTTTCGAGGTTAGCAATGATCTTTTCTGTGATAGCTGCATAGATTTGTGAATTATTCATAAATGTTGCTACTGCCCTGTAGTCTTATATAGGTTTCTGGCCCACCTGGTTAAAATGAAATTTTTGCCCAAGTGAATACCGAGAAAAATAAATAATGTCAGGGGTGTAGGTCATGATTGGAACAATCTGACAACACTCGAAGAGCGACAGTTCCTTGCAGGAGGTCGCCCTTTACAGTTTTATAGCTTGTTTAAGCGGATTTTTCGCAGGTAACTTTGCGACAATTTCGAGTTTAATAAAGTGCGCTGGCTTTTTGCTTGCTTTTTACTTACTTCCAAAAAGCTGCCAGAACTGAGCAAAGCGAAGGGGTTTCTTTTTTGCTAAGCTTTTTTCTTTGACCTGGATTTGGAAGAAAAAAGCAATTAATTAAATTGTAGTTGACGATTTTGTGATTTGCAAATGTGAATGACTAGGAAGGATTGGTATTATCGTCTTTTAATTGTACTACAAGTTCGTCAAAGGAAGATATTCCAGAAATCTCTTTCGTGTCAAGCCAATCAATGCCGTTGTTTGGAACAAAGCTGATAATCCCTGTTTTGAAATTATGAGTTTCATTGAATTTTTTTAGATCAACTAACCAGTCCATTGGGAGTTTTTTTAGTCTAACAATTTCTTGAAAATCATTTGACAATTTGCTTGAAGTAGCTCCTTTTTGAATAAGTAACAACAAACCTAAATCAATTGTCTTGGCAACTTGCAAATAACCAACTAATTGTGAATAATCTTTCAAACTAAGTTGATGCAAATATTTTGCTTCAATTAATATCAATCTTGGTTTTAAATTGTCGTGACAAATAGCAAAAACAATATCAAGTTTAAGTTTCGGAATATAAACATTTTTTGGTCTTATTTCTATTTCGCAGGCTTTTTCCAGATTGCTAACAATATTGTTTAATGTATTATTGCAAGAGTAAAACACTTTATAATCCTCACCTAAATATGTTGTAAGATATTGGCTGAATTTTTTTGAGAACTCTTCGTAAAAACTTATTTCATTCATACTAAACAATATTGACGATAAGATTATCAGTTTTAATATGTTTTTTAATCAACTCTTGATTAACTTTGATACCAATTGATGAGCAAATAACTGCTCTATCATTTGAAGTATTTACGATTAGTAATGGACTATCAAAGTCTTCGCCAATTGAAATAATTGCCAGAGTCTTTTCCATGGAAGCTTCAATAATTTCATCCATATTACCAACGTGTCTTTTCCCATTCAATTTTGGCGCAAACAAATAAGCAATACCTAAGTCAAGTCCTGAAAAACCTTTAAAAATTTCGTCTTCTACTAAACTCTTAACAATGAATATTTGGTTATTCAGTTCTTTGTTAGGGAAAGACGATGATTGAATATTTTCGAAAATAGTTTTCAGCTCCTTACTTGTTCCTTTTGATAAACGAGGGAAGAAACTAATTAACGAATTTTTCATTTTCACTAATTTAGCTATTTCATCGTTGGGGGCATGAAGGCAACCCAATACAGCACAAAAATGATGGTAATGGAAAAATATTTTATTACGAACTTCTGCTGGCAGTTCTTCTGAGTTTTGTTCGCAATGAATACTTATAGGACTAACTTGTTTCAACCTTCTTAAATAGCAAGGAGGTTGTTCTTCCTTCTTTTGCTGCTTTTCAATTATTGTAATGTCAATTGATTTTGCTTGCAATGCAAATGAATGTTGTGCCAAAAATGATTTTACAAGAAACCGGATTTTAAATCCTTTTTTCCAACCTTTATAATATGGGTCAGAACCTGAATGTTGATTTGGATGATTATAAAGAATTTGGTCAGTTATTGATCCCAAATCGGTGAGCCACGAACAAAGTTGAACCACCAATTTGAAATTTTTTGTACTACCCGGAATTTCTACCGAAACGACAGGAGCATCATCATCAAAACGTCTATGTGAAGGTGTAAGACTTGCCCTAGTGTCAAATATACCAGAAAGAAAACTCTCAACACTTATGCCTGACAAGTTCATCTTAGCAGTTGTCAAATCAACAGTTGCTAAAAGAAATCCGCCAGTTGGTAAATTTAAAAATTCTAAATCTTGTATTAATGGCGAAATATCTGCTCCGGCAATCGGCTTGATCAACCACTTGTTATTACCTATTTCATAAGTTACATTAAAATTATATGAGTTATTAAAATTTTGGCAAATTTTGGTTAGAATATCAGCAGCAATAATATTCATTCGCTTAGGTTCCATCCCCCATTTCTTGAATGGAAGGTCTATTAGGAAAGTATCCTTATCAATCTTTCCTCCACCAATTAAAAGACCCAACAAATATGCCTTTATGTGGTTTATTTCATTCATTTTCAAGATGTTTGGTTAGAGCTTTTGCAATCACCCAGCCAAATATCGGTGGTACTGCATTCCCAATTACTTTGTATGCGTTTGCAATAGTTTTATATGGAAATATAAAATCATCGGGGAATGATTGTATTCGAGCAATTTCTCGAATTGTAAATCTTCTATTTTCAAATGGATGAGTAATACCACAGTTTTCCGGTTGAGCTGACGCTGTGATTGTTCCGTTAATTTCACCTAATGCAAACCTTCTATAAAAGTTAGGGGCGCGATAAATTTGAGGATTATCCCAAATCTTTTGGAACCGTTCATTCATGTCTTTAGGATCCATGTTTTTCCATGACTTGCCTTCTGAGATTGTAGGGCTAATTTTAGAAAGAGGAATTTTCTTTTTAAACTTCTCTAATGCTTCCTTTCCATTTTTGCATGGACCAATTTTGTCAACCATATATTGACCTCCAGGCGAATATTTCCAATAATCATTTTTTTGAGGCGCATTATGAGGTATGTCGCAAAGAACAGAACCTAGAAGTAGTTCATACCGATTGTCGGTTTCATTTGGAAGATTATATTCAGCTACAATTTGGTCAAATAAACTAAAATCAAAATATCCAAGTTCTTTCCTAAGCCCTATAATAATTAACCGTTGTCTATTTG
>CAIWVT010000593.1 GCA_903916135.1 uncultured bacterium | reverse complement strand
CGACAGAGGTGGAACCTCTGGCGAACGTGGCGGACTGGGATATAACATTGCTAAAAAACGCGTTTTAAGTATAAGAATTACTCAAGCTTGTTTTAGTTGGCTTTTATTTTACCGTTTTTATTTTCATTTCAAATTTAGCAATTCCACCGGATAAATATACATAATTCCACCACCATGCACTCAGGTTTTTAAAAATCATTGCTTTTCGCAAACTATAAGTTTTGTAGTGTTTCATTATCCCTAAATACGAGTTCATGCAACTCTGAAATGCTTGTTGTTCTTCCCCGGTTGGCTTATGGTCACGGGCTATTTTATTTTGCTTTTCTAATGCTGCATAAAAATTTCCTTTAGTTCTGTCTGCAATGTAAATGCGGTTTGGTAAAACAACCGTTCCCAAAAACTTTACTCCTTTACTATAATGTTGCAGATAAATCTTTTTGGGATGTAGTGTTACCTCCAAATCAGTCTTTAAATATTCTGATAATTGGTGTATCAGATTTTTCAAATACTCTTTGTCTTCGTGTACTATTACAAAATCGTCAACATAGCGACAATAGTAACGAATTTTTTGAACATGCTTTATATAATGGTCGAAACTATCCATATAAAAATTGGCAAATACCTGGCTTGTAAGGTTGCCTATGGGTAAACCGTAATCCGAATTACAACCAAAAAGACTTTTATTGCGTGGCAAATCGTCCCAATCGCTTTTATTGCCTTTAATAATACAGTTTTTTGTGGGGTCGTTATAAATAATTTGTTTGCAAAGTTTTATTATCAAATCCTTATCCGGCTCTTTGTATTTTTCATTTATAAATTGTTCGAGTTTTGCGACAAGAATGTTTTTGTTGATGCTCATAAAAAAGCCTTGCAAATCAAGTTTTAGTATGTAGCAATCCCTGGTATAATTTGCAGAGCATTGCCGAACAAATTTATCTATCCGCCTAATCCCAAAATGAGTTCCTTTACCCACCCTGCACGAGCAGCTATCATAAATAAATTGCTTTTCAAACAAGTGATTTAATTTATGAATAACCAGATGATGAACCACTCTGTCGCGGAAATCGGCTGCAAAAATCTCTCTCTTAACAGGTACGTTTACTATAAAGGCAATTGAACTACCAATTTGATAAGTTCCGTTGTTTATCTCTTCGCATAGTTTCACCAAATTGCTTTCGTAATCAATTTCAAAAGATAGGGCATTTAATGTATATCGCTTATTTTTGCGACACTCAAAATATGCTTCAAAAAGCTCCTCAAGTTCAACTTTAGGTATCGGTATATCAAAAAGTAATAATTGCATTTAATTAATTTTCAAAAACACTGACGGGCTGTTTGCCCGCCAGTGTAAAATAGTTTTGTTTGAAAAATCTCGAACCGCACGAACTCTAAAAGTATTTGTCTTATTGTTGTTGTTCGTGTTTCCGTTGTTGAAGTTCTGGTTCCACGCGTTGTTATTATTGTTCTCGGTAGAAGACCAAATGCAACCAAGTTTTAATGCTTTTGCCGAATCGCATCGCATACAATTAACTGCTGCTTTTATTAAGTAACAGTCTGGTTGCCCTTTTTCAATCAAAACATACTCACTACCGTATGCCTTAACACACGATATTCAGGTAACTAAAATTAAATTAAGAACTCGAATTTTTCCAAGCTGT
>CAIWVT010000592.1 GCA_903916135.1 uncultured bacterium | reverse complement strand
TGGTGTGGAGGAAGACACGGGCATGGTGAATTATGACAAGATGGAAGAAGTGGCTTTGCGCGAACGCCCGAAATTGATTATTGCCGGTGCTTCGGCATATTCCCGCGATTGGGATTTTGCCCGCATGCGTTCCATTGCCGACAAAATCGGTGCTATTTTGATGGCAGATATTGCCCATCCTGCCGGTTTGATTGCAAAAGGTTTGCTGAACAATCCCATTCCGCATTGCCATATCATCACGACGACCACCCATAAGACCTTGCGTGGTCCGCGCGGCGGAATGATACTGTTGGGAAAAGACTTTGAGAACCCATTTGGCGTAAAAACGCCTAAAGGTGAACTCAAAATGATGTCGGCGATGATAGATTCGGCGGTTTTCCCGGGCATACAAGGCGGTCCGTTGGAACATGTGATTGCTGCTAAGGCGGTGGCTTTTGGAGAAGCTTTGACGGAAGGCTACACAGACTACGTGGTGCAGGTGAAAAAGAATGCACAGGTGATGTCGAAATGTTTTACCGACAAAGGTTACAAAGTTATTTCGGGCGGAACCGACAATCATCTTATGTTAATTGATTTGCGCACCAAATTCCCCGATATAACAGGCAAACAAGTAGAAAATACCTTGGTTCGGGCACATATCACCATCAACAAAAATATGGTTCCTTTCGATAGTCGTTCGCCATTCACCACTTCGGGATTGCGCGTGGGCACTCCTGCTATCACCACCCGCGGCATGAAAGAAATTCACATGCCCATCATTGTTGATTTGCTCGACGAAGTGATTGCGAACATCGAAAACGAAGCTACCATACACGCCGTGGGCGAACAAGTGAAGAAATTTACAAGCGAATTCCCCATATTTGCGTATTAATATTCAAAAGAAAGAAGCACCTGTTGCGTTTCGGCATGTTTTTTTTATGAGGGATTATAGAAATTAGTTTTTTCGAGGCGGACAAGGTTTTTAAAAGCGCAGTTTACTCAAGTAAATGAGCATTTTAAAAATCGAAGTCCAACGATGAAAAAGCAATTTATAGAACTCCCGTTATGTTGATATATATTTCTCAAACTTAATACTAACTTAATATTGACTTCGCACGTTTCTATTACTTTTGCAGGATGAAAACACTCTATTTAATACGTCATGGCAAGGCATCTTTGGAGCATGAAGATGTGCCCGACCACAGACGTCCACTGTTGAAGAAAGGGGAGGAGCGGTCTGCGCTGTTGGCTGATTTCTTTAAGAAAAATAATTGCCAATGTGAGCTTTTGATGAGCAGTCATGCCGTGCGCGCTGTGGAAACTGCCAAGATAGTGGCGCGAGGTTTCAACTATTTGCCCGAGAAAATTGTGGTGGACCCGCGTTTTTATCATGCCGATGTGTCCAAATACTTCGATATACTTTTCGAAATTGACGATAGCGTTTCGCAGCTTGCCATTGTGGCTCACAATCCTTATATCACCGACTTTGCGAATTGTTTTTTGGAGGAAAAAATTTCGGGCATGCCCACTTCCACGGTGGTTTGTGTTGAAATTGATGCCCAACATTGGAACGAAATCAACTTGGCGACTTACAAAAAACGTTTTATCATCAACCCTAAAATGCTCTAAATGCTTTTTGCTTCTATTGATATCGGCACCAATGCCGTGCGCCTTTTGTTTGCCAATGTTTATGTGCGCAACGACATCACGGTGGCTGAAAAAGCTTCCCTGATCCGCATTCCGATACGTTTGGGCGACGATGTTTTTAATTTGAACCGCATTTCGGACACCAAAACCGACGATTTGCTGAAAACCATGCAGGCGTTTAAGTTGCTGATAGATGTGTATCATCCTTTGGGCTTCGAGACTTGTGCCACGGCTGCCATGCGCGAGGCGGAAAACAGCGCCGAAGTGGTGGAGCGCATCCAAAACGAGACGGGTTTGAACATTCGGGTTATCACGGGTTTGGAGGAAGCCGAAATTGTGACCGCT
>CAIWVT010000591.1 GCA_903916135.1 uncultured bacterium | reverse complement strand
TAAATTTTATTCAAGCTAATAATTGGATTTTACATTTCTATCAAAATAGTAAAAAGATTGATAGTGATTTTTTCAAGGGGTTTCTAAATAAATTGTTTTTATTAAAACCCGTTTTAACCCCACCAGTCAAACCTGGTAATTTTTCATCAAATGATTTCAGTATTAATTATTACCCTATTTCAAAGATTTTTTTGGATATAGGTCAGTCTGATAATAATATTCTCAACAGTACTTCTAACTTCAAGTTAGGTGTTGATTATGTTTATAATAGTCATTTTGTTAACAACACTTCAAACGAATACAATAAGAAACCTTGGTTTGGTTTAGGATTCGGTATTTATTTTTCGTCTTTAACTCTCAATCATAATGTCGCAATTATTAATAATTTTTTAGATTCATCGGTAGTTATTAACAATAAGGATTCCATTTTTAGGCTATTGGTTGAGGGTAAAAACGTTAGTGAAAGTTTAAAACTAAAATCTTTCAATGTACCTATTTTTATATCATTAGGTTTCTTTAAAAATAGAAATTTGAATTTTAAACTTGGGATTGATTTAGCATACTTATTTGGATCAGTGCAATCGAATGGTAATTTCACCTATAAAGGTGTTTATAATATTGGCAGCATATATCAAGATACAATTGATAGTAGATATACTGGCATTGCTGAAAAATATGGTTTTTATCCAAATTATCCTCTTTCAAATACTAACAAACTTTCGGATTTAAATTTATTAAAAAACATAAATTTCTCATTCTTCGCGGAGATTAATTATAAAATTAAAATTTCAGAACATGCCGATTTTGTTTTAGGACTGAACGGTACATTTGGTTTGAGGAACTTGCTGAAAAATAAATCACCGGAAAATTATATAATTTCTACGAATATACATAATTATAATTCCTTATTGTTGCAATATAAAAAGTTGTATATAAGCGATATTTCATTAAGAACTGGCATAAATTTTAAATTCTAATATGAGTAGAATAGTAAAGTTTCTTTCTGTAATTTTATTGTCTTTCTTTGTCTTATTTATTTCTTGTAATAGCAGTACATCGAACACAACTCCAATAAAAGTTGTTCAAACTTCAAAAAATGAAGTAAAAAAAAGCGCAACAGTTATAATTGATGTGCAGCCATTTTCCGATATGCCTCCCGATCAAACAACCTATGTTTTCACCGAGCTAAAGAAAATATATCCTTCGGTGGAATTGAAAGCAGCAATTCCATTGCCGGAAGAGGCATATTATCCTGCTCGCAATAGGTATAGGGCAGATTCATTGCTTAATTTCTTGTCGGCACAAACCAAAAGTAATCATGTGGTTATTGCCTTAACGTCAAAAGACATCAGTTGTACCAATGAAAACTATGCAGATTGGGGTATTATTGGTTATGGTTTTTTGCCGGGCAATGCCTGTGTGGTTTCCACCTTCAGGTTAGATAAAAACAATGTGTTGGAGCAACTGTTCAAAGCATCCATACATGAGCTTGGTCATACCCAAGGCTTAGATCATTGCGCAGATAAAACATGTTTTATGCGCGATGCCGAAGGCAAGAACACCACCAATGAAGAAAAAGATTTTTGCAAAAGATGCAAAGATTATTTGATAAGCAAAGGGTGGATGTTTAAGAAATGAGATGTTTGGGGGGATATACCTAATTTTGTACCTGCGAATAAACATCTCTGTGTATCTCCAAATCTCTGTGTAGCCCTGTGTAACTTTTTCTCCGTGTATCTCAGTGTAACTTTTTCAAAGATGAAGTTCAAAGTGTCAATTTTTGAGATAAAAATTCTTTGTAAAGATTATTTTTTGTAATTTTGTAAAAAATCAAATTAAAAAATATTTTATGCCACAAGTAATTATTAAAATAGGCGAGTCGGTTTCGGGGAAACATGTTTATAATTTAAGTAACGATAAAATTAATTATGTGCTGAAATTCATTGATGCAATTAGTAGCGAACCTGAAGAAGAAGAATCCAATTTATTGAAAGAAATTGAAATAGGATTAAAACAGGTTAAAAAAATCAATGATGGAACCTTGCCACGTAAAACTTTAAAGCAGATGTTAGATGGCAAATAGCGTTTTAATTACACCCTATTTTGAAAAAAAATACAAGAGACTTGCTAAGAAATTTACTTCGCTCGAAG
>CAIWVT010000590.1 GCA_903916135.1 uncultured bacterium | reverse complement strand
CTATGACTATAATTAAAAAAACAACGTAGAGTCGTTTAAAACGATTATTGATTTCAGTATGTGTTATTATTGTTTTAACGATTCTATAACATTTTAGATTTCAATATTTATGGATTACTGATAATATCTTTTGGTTGTTTTTTTTTATTAATTGATACAAAGATACTAAAAATATTTGGATAAGTGAGATTTTTTCTATAGAATGCTAAATTTTATAATTGACATATAAAGAAAAATCGAAGTTTGGAATTTGATACGTGATGAAATATAAAATCAAATTAATTTTTACTGCATGATTTTCTTTAAAAATGCGAATCGTATTTGTTTGATTTTAAGTATTTGAAATTTGAATATTGTTCCTTTTCTCAGCAATTTCTTCTATTGCAAGAACAACTTTTTCAAAATCATCAACTTTAGAAAAATAATAATCTGCACCATCGCGAAATGCCATATTTCGATAGTGATCGGATGAATAAAATGTGAGAACAATGAATTTGATTGATTTATTCACTTTTCTAATTTCATTCAAAACTTGAAGACCGGTAAGTCCGGGCATTTTTATATCCACTATTGCCACATCGGGTTTGAGTGTCTTTAATGCTTCAAGCGTATCGGTGCCATTATTAAATGTACCTACAATTTTTGCCTTTTTGCTTGCGCCTATCATCTGTTGTAATCTCTCAAGAATTAAACTTGAATCATCGGCTAATATTACTGTCATCGTGGCTATTTTTTATACAATGCAAAAGTACTACCATTTCAAAAAAAATCATGTAGGATAAGTCCTAAATTTATGAAAGAAAAGGACTACACGATGTAGGAAAAATATGACAGGAGGTCTGAAACAGGCTCTATCAAAGGGTTTCAGACATTTGGCACTTGACGCAAAAGGGAAAATAAAATAATAAAATACAAAAAATATTCGAGATGAAGATAAGTCAAAATATTGTAGTAATTCGAAGTATATTGATGCTGAATGATTAAATCAAATCGTGTTCGATGCAATATTTTGCGAGGTCTGTATTTTTAGCCAAATTCATTTTTTCCATGATACGACTTCTGTATGTGCTAACCGTTTTGTTGGATATAAATAGTTCATTTCCGATTTCTGATAGCCCCATGCCATTAGCCAGCTTAATAAATATCTCAAATTCGCGCGGGGAAAGAAGTTCGTGACTAAGTTTTCTAGTTTCTTTGTCAAAATTAAGTGCAATATTTTCTGCAAGAGATGGAGAAATGTATTTTCCGCCTGCCGAAACTTTTTGTACAGCCAACAGCAATTCTTCCGAAGCTGTATCTTTAGAAAGATATCCCGAAGCTCCATATTTAAGGGCACGTATCACGTATTGTTCCTGCGTAAGCATACTTAACATCAAAACATTTGATTCGGGCCATCTTTCTTTAATGGATTTCAGCACTTCCAAGCCGCTGATGCCGGGGAGCGTAATATCTAATAAAATAATATCGAAGACGGTTTCTTCTAAAATCGCAAGGGCTTCTATGCCATTTCCTGCTTCTTTTATCAAAGAAACTCCAAGCATTTGCTTGAGAATTTGTACGAGACCATCGCGTACAATTTTATGGTCATCACAAATAAGAATTTTCATCTGTTCAAAATTTACTTAGTATTTGAGATTTATTTGCTATCCAATTTTTTATTTGTTGGCAAGATAAGCATAATTTCTGTTCCAGCGTTATTTTTATTATAAATATTTAATATGCCGCCCAATAATGCAGCTCGCTCTTTCATGCTGATGATGCCAAATGATTCTTTTGCTTTGATTTTTTCTTCGTTTATTCCGATGCCGTTATCAGTAATTCGTAAATAAATAGTATCCTTGGTTTCGCTTATGTTGATGTCAACCTGAGTGGAGTGAGCGTGTCGGGCTATATTGGTTAGCGATTCTTGCACGATTCGAAACAGGTTGAGGGAAGCATCGTGAGATAGTTCTAATTCGGAATCTATCTCTAAATTAATTTCAATATGGTTTCGTATTGCAAATTCTTTGGTGTACCAATCTAAGGTTAGCTCTAAGCCGAGATCGTCTAACATCTGCGGACGCAATTGGGACGTAAGCCGCTGAACCGTTTTGATGGTTTCGCCAACAAGACCAGATAATTTAGTGATTCTTGCAACTGCCTCGCTGTCCGAAACGAGTTTTTTGATTAATCCTAAATCAATTTTTATGGCTGTGAGCGACTGTCCCAAATCGTCGTGAAGTTCGCGCGAAATATTTGTTCGTTCGTCTTCCCGTGCTTTTTCTGTATATTGTGCCAACATGTGCATTTGCTCCAAGGAATTTCTTTCTGCTTCTGCTATTTTCCTTTCGGTTATATCTTGTGCAGTCCCGTTTCTTTTTACTGGGTTGCCTGCTTCATCAAATTTTATTCTGCTTTCAGCAAATATATGATGGATGGAATTGTCTTTATGAATCACGCGATATTCGCACGAAATGGCATGGGTGTCCAACAAAGAACTATTCATAAAATTATTGAATATTTCAACATCTTCGGTATGAACAGCTTTTAGCAACGACTCGGTTTCGGTGATGGAAGTTACGGGACATATATCGAAAACGGTGTACATCTCTTGCGACCATATTAGTTTATTGGAAATTATATCTAATTCCCAACTGCCAATTTTAGCGATACGTTGTGCTTCCGCAAGGTTTTCCTTGCTTTCGAGCAATATTTTTTCCGATTGTTTGCGGTCGGTGATGTCAATGATGAATCCTCTGATGCCAATGGTTTTTTTATTTTCTATGATTGGATTTGTTTGAACTAATACAGGAAAAGTGGAACCATCTTTTTTCAAACAAAGATATTCATGTGGGGAAGAGATAGCTCCATTCATAACATTCTGAAAATTCTTAGTGGCGAGTTCCACGAATTCGGGAGCTATTGTTTTTAAAATATTAATTCCATTTTTTAAATTAATGTTTGTATATCCGAATGTTTCGAATGCGGTTTTGTTAGCAAAGGTGAAGTTGCCTTGTAAATTTGTTTCGAAGATACAAAGCGGCAACTGTTCTGTGGTGTCTCTATATTTTTTTTCAGAAAGTTCCAGAGCCTCTTCGGCTTGTTTGCGCATCAATGCTTCGCCTATATGCGCAGCGATGCTTTCAAGTTGTTCTATGATGACGAGCGAAAAACAGTTGTTGCGACGGTCGTCGAAGTGAATCAAACCAATAATCCCATTTTTAGTTCTTATGGGAACCAAAGCCATAGAGGCATAGCCGTGGTGCATACATTGGTTGCGCGGATGGAAGCGGGGGTCTAATTCGGGGCTAAGTTCCAACAAGGGAAAAGAATCGTTGGTCCAAAAACTTCCTCCGGGAGTGAAGAGCGCATTGGATGGCATGCTTTGCGCAGAAAGAACCAATCCGCAAGTACATTCCAGACGTACATTGCCAAATTCGTCGCGACACACAAATCCATTTGCATCCCGCTCAAGCAATGAATTTTCTGTGCGGAGAAACTCTTCTGAAAAACCTTGTTGTCCGATATACGGAAAGTCATCGCCCTCTTGCAGACGAATGCCAACGGAATCTATGCCTGAGTGCGTTTTGAATGAGGCAAGAATGCGCTGAATGGAATCCTGAAGGGGAATTTGCTCGTTGAGAATTTGCAAGATTTCAGTGCCCATTTCGCGATAGCGTTCCGTTTGCTTGCGTTCGGTGATGTCGCGAACCGTACCTATAACGCCTGTGATTTCGCCGACACTATTTATCAAAGGTCCGATTGTTTCTGAAACCCAGCCCGATTTCCCTGTAGCAGGAATATCAAATTGGTATTCCATTTCCGAAACAAATTCTCCAAGCAGTGCTTTTTCGACGTTTGGAATTAAACCCACTTCCTTTAAAAATGGAAATACATCCACTGCATAATTTTTCAATACATCCCCTTCCGGAATTCCAGTCAAAATTTCCATATAGGGATTCCATAACTCGAATTTCAGTTCATGATCGTAAACAATTACGCCTTCGTGTGCACTTTGAATGATTTGTTTGTTGAATTGACCTAACTCGACCAAAGCGGACTCTGTCTGTTTGAGCAAAATCTCGTTTTTAACTTCGTTGCTTACTTTGGTGATAACCAAAGGAAACATATCATGAAATTGGTTGTCTTTGATGATATAGTCGCGGGCACCCAGTTTCATCATTTCCACAGCTATACGCTCGTCCCCCTGTCCGGTTGACACAATGAAAGGTGGCAACGCATTGCCTGTTTCTTTCAATTCAGCAATAAATTCTTTGCCATTCATATCGGGCAAGCTGTAATCCAAAACCATCAACAACGGGGCATGGTCGTGTAGCCAATCAAGCGCACTTTCGGCAGATTGCAAGCAAATAGTTTGATAGCCGCAGGCTTCAACTTTTTCTGCAAGCAATTCGATTAAGTGCTCATCGTCTTCTATAATGAGGATCGTGTTTGTTTTGGCTTCCATTTTAAATATGGGGTTGTTTTGTTGTTATTAAATCTTGGTTGCAAAGTACGGAATTATTTTTCAATGTTACAATAAATTTCACATATTTTAAGAAATATTTTTTTGTGTAAATGTCCGAAATATTAACCTTTCGCCCAAATCATTCTGTAAATTCATTTTTCATTAGTTCCACAAAGAAAGTGCTGCCCACGTCTTTTTCGGATTTTGCCCATATTTTGCCGTGGTGTTTCTCAACGAGTCTTTTCACAAAGCTCAATCCGATACCTTCTCCTGCTTCCGGCGAGCCAGAGTCAACTCTAAAGAATATATTCCATATTTTTTCAAGATGACGAGATTCCATGCCTATTCCTGTGTCGTTGATTTTATACGTGATTTTGTTATAATGGGTTTCGGCTGTAATTGTAATCACCAATTTTCTTGTTTTATCATGATATTTTATGGCGTTGCCAATTAAATTGGAAAACACCTGGTTGAGCAAGTTGATGTCGCCATAGCAATCGGGGAGTTCAGCAATGACTATTTTTGCACCAAGTTTTGTAATCTGAAACTGTTGGGTATATATGATAGCTTCAAAAAGTTTATTCATATCAATTTTTTGGATGGTAAGCGTATATTTTCCTATGCGTGAAACTTTGAGCAGTCCTTTGAGCAGGGTATCCATTTTGGTTACATTCGATAAAATAAAATGAAGGGATTTGGGTATAGTTTCCATTGAAATTTCATGTATCTTTGCTTTTGTTTTTGGGTCTATTTGGCAGTCTTCCAACAAGGAATTTAGCATAGCTGTATGTTTTTCTAACTTACTACTATGCCCTTGAATGTTTACTAAGGGAGTTCGCAAATCATGGGTGGTGATATAGAGATAGTTTTCGAGTTCTTTGTTTTTATCGAATATCACATCTTGTTTCTGTTTGATTTCTGTAATATCGGTCGAAATAGTTGCAAATGTATTTATTCTTGGCGAAACGGCAGAAACCATTAAATGTTTATCAATCGGTGCATAATAGATGATGAACTCACAGGGTTTGAGTGTCAATGCCACCTGTGAGTATTTTTCCAAATAGGGCGCGGAGTCGGTTTGATACACTTCAGTTGCCAGTTTGCCAATGACGGCTTCTCGCTTAATTCCCATAAGTTTTGTGAAAGTAGTATTACAATCAATTATTCGATAATTGATGGGGTTGCCCTGTTGGTCGAACACCAATTCGTGCATAGCCACCATTTCGGTCATTGATTCAAACAAGGTGCTGAGTTTTTCTTCGCTATCCCGAAGCTTATCTTCCGCTTGTTTGCGCTCGGTGATGTCCCTAAGTGCTCCATCAATGCGGCTTGGTTTGCCGGCGGCATCGAAAATTAAACGTGCGTTAATAGAAACATACTTAATTACACCGATCTTCGTCTTGAGCCTTAATTCATAGTCCCTAAGTTCGCCGTTTTTTTGTATGGCATTAATCAAAAACTCCCTGTCGTTGGCGTTATAATAAAGGTTAGATACAGGAGTGCCTATTAGTTCTTCCCTGGTAAATTCGGAAAAATATTTAATGGATGGGCTTATCTCTATAATATTCCCCTCAAGATTGGTTTGATAAAAAACGTCTTGTACGTTTTCGAACAGATTGCGATATTTTTCTTCGCTTGTGTGCAACTCATCTAACATGAATTTCCGTTCGGTAATGTCGCGGGTTACGCCTTGAATACCGATAAAATTGTTGTTTTCATCATAGTAGGGTGTAACTCTCAGCTCGCCCCATTTGGTTCCACCATTTTTGCATTTATATTCTAATTCGAGGGTTTTGCTGTAGTTTTCTCTAATGATGGGAGTGGTCAGATACATCTGTAATTCCCTTGCAAATATCGGCAAGCCATGCGCGGCAGACTCCGGTGTAAAGCGTTCTTCAATGCTTTGTTGCAAATATTCATCCACCGAAAAGCCCGTGAAAAATGTGATGGAAGGTGAAACGTAGGTGCTCTTGCCATTCAAATCCATCAACCAGACCACATCGGTCATTTTCTCGGTGATTAATCGGTATTTTCCTTCACTTTCTTTCAAGGCTTTTTCTGCCTGCTTGCGCAGAGAGATATCGCGCAGCACATATAATATACCAATGGGCACATTATCTGAATCGCATAATATGCTTGCATTTATTTCGCACATTAAAAAACTCCCGTCTTTGCGAATCATAAGGTATTCCGCTGCACTCAAATTATTATCAGTTGTCAGTTTGCCCAACAAGTCTATTGCTTTCTGATGGTCATCGGGATGAGTAAATTCCATTATATGTCTGCCGATTTGCTCCTCTTGAGAATTATAGCCTAACATCGCAAGAGCTTTGACAGTAGAAAACTGTATTATGCCTTCTAAAGAAGAAATTACAATACCATCGGGGGATGTTTCCACTATTTTAGTAAATTTTTCTTCACTCTGGCGACGATCTTGTTCAGCTTTTTTGCGTTCGCTGATGTCAGTAACGATATGAACCGCACCAATGAGGTGTTTCTCGGAATCAAATAGGGGGTCAACCATCACCTCACATATTTTTCCGTTTAATACCATTTCGGTGGTTTCGCGTTTTTGGCTTGTGCTGAGTCTCACAAACGGACAGTTTTCTACAGGGCAATTTGTGCCATGAACCAATTGATAGCAATGTGTGCCTATGGTTTCGGCTGCAGTTTTTTCAACAAAATTCTCAAAGGCTTTGTTGCTGGCAATGATGTTTTGATTTTGGTCAAGCAGGATGATACCGTCTTGAATGGCATCGAAGGTTTTGCTCCAGTTTTCGGCAGCTTGCTGAATTTTTTCTTCTGCCTGTTTGCTTGTGGTGATATCGTTGATGTTGGATAGAATGTACGATTCGTTGTTCAGTTGAATGATATTGGCTGAGAAAAGCCCCGTCATTAACTCACCGTTTTTTCTTTTGAATTGAAATTCTTTTCCAATGACTTCTTCTCCTTTTTGAAGCCTAACAACCACCCAATTTCTGTCCTGAGGGTTTGCCCATAGTTTCATTGCTATGGACGAACTATTCATCGCTTCCTCGCGGGAATAGCCTGTAATCACAGTGAACGCATCATTCACTTCTAAGAAATTTCCATCTTTTATACTCGTAATAAGAATGGCATAAGCTGAAGTTTTGAACGATTTGGAATATCTTTCTTCACTTTGGCGGAGTTCTTCCTCTGTTTTTCTTCGTTTATCATTCTCTTTTCTCAAATCCTCCATCATGTTCAGGGTGCCTTTTTGAGTTATCCTCAGATGCTTGATTTGTTCTTCAACCAAATCTTTTAGTCGTTCCTGTTCGTCGCGTTTGTCTATGTTGGATTGTTTAATTCTCGTCATGGCACGAATCTGAGCTTTCAACTCGGTTTCGTCAATGGGTTTTGTCAGAAAGGCTTCCGCACCACATTCTAAAGCGTAGATGCGGCTTTGTTTGTCGCTTTTGAGTGCGGTAACAAAAACCACGGGAATATCCTTTAGGTTATTGTCGGCTTTAAGTATTTTGCATACCTCAAAACCATCCATACCGGGCATCACAATATCCAACAGAATCACATCAGGGTCTTCCGCGGAAGCTATTTCTATACCATGTTTCCCATCAAAGGCGGACAAGACTATTATGTCGGGAAAAGACTCTTTTATCAGTGCTTTTATGCTGATGAGGTTATCCTCATTGTCGTCAATCGCAAGGATTTTAAGTTTTTTATGTTCCATACAGTGTCTTATTGATGGTTTTGAAGAATAGTTTTTGGTCTATGGGTTTGGGAATGTAGGCATCGAAACCGTATGACAATATAGATTCGCGGTCCGAAATCATGGCACTTGCGGTAAGGGCAATAATAGGGATGTGCTGCAATTGCGTTGTATTTCGAATGATTTTAAACGCTTCTATGCCATCCATTTCCGGCAAGGCAATATCCATTAATATGAGATTGGGCTTATGTATCTTTGCCATTTCTATACTTTCTTTGCCATTCACTGCTTCTATAACGGTATAATTTTCTGAAAGAAGTGCCATAACGGTGGTCATATTATCAAGATTATCTTCCACTACAAGTACTATGGGTTTGCCCTTTAGGTTTTGCGGTCCACTTTTTGGGAGTACGATTGTTTCTATTTTTGGAGGGAATATCATAGCTTTCACAGCTTCCAAAAGTTCACTGCGATTCACATCTCCTTTCTGAATTAGTTGATGAATATTGTTACGTTTTAGGAAATGCAGTTCTTCTTTGGTGATATGTTTGGCGGTGAGTATCAGTACAGGAATGTGAGCAGTTGGTTCGGCTTCGCGAAGGGTTTTTAATACTTCGAAGCCATCCACCTCGGGCATCATCAAATCCAGTATCATGGCATCGGGTATCGTCTGCCCGATGAGGTGAAGTGCTTCATAGCCGGTGCGAGCCACCAAAATTTTATAACCGCTCGCTTCCAAAAAATCTTTAATCTGAATGACGGCAGGCTCGCTGTCTTCCACCAGCAACAGCGTCTTTGCCTCTTGGCTTGCTTTCGGCTTGGGGGTTATATGTTTGTTAGTCAGATTGACGGCAATCTCCGGTTCGGTGGGTAGTATTCTTTTTTCGGCACTATAACGCAAAGGCAAAGTGATGGTGAATTCGGAGCCAACATCAATTTTGCTTTTCACGGTGATAACTCCGCCTAACAAGTTGGCATATTTCTGAGCAATTGCCAGTCCCAATCCCGTTCCGCCAAAGCGACGCGAGGTGCTGCCGTCGGCTTGGCGGAATTCGTCGAAGATATGCTCCAAATGTTTCTCGGCAATGCCGATGCCGGTGTCGCTGATGCTTATCGCGACGCTGCCATCCTTCTGCATTACTTTGATTTCTATTGTGCCTTTTTCGGTAAACTTGATGGCATTGCCAATCAAATTCTGAAAGATATGGCGACATTTGTCGGCGTCGTTTGAAACAGATACGTTCACGTCTTTTTCCGCATGATGGAGTTGTATGTTTTTCTGGTCGGCTTGAGGTGCAATCATGTTCACCACATCAGCAATCAAAGCGTTCATGTCGAAACTTGAAACTTCCACTTCTTCACGTCCGGCTTCAATGCGCGAAATATCTAAAATATCATTAATCAAATTGAGGAGATGTTTCCCGTTACGCTCAATCACTTCCAAATAGCTGTATTCTTCGGCTGGTATTTGATTGGCAAGGCGACGGTTGAGAACGCCCGAGAGTGCAATGACCGAGTTCAACGGTGTCCGTAGCTCGTGACTCATGTTCGACAGGAAGTTTGTTTTCAGGCGGCTCACTTCGCTCAATTGCCGCTTCTGCATTTCGAGTTCGGTGTTTTGTTCCATCAATTCAGCCGATTGTGATGACAGTTCCGTTTTCTGGGCTTCCAGTTCTCGATTTTGTGTATCGAGTTTCTTGGCGTATTCATTCATTTTATGGAATGCCAAAATGCCTTCCACGCGAGCGCTAAGCGTAACCAGTATTCGGTCGAGCAACATCAAGGCAGCGTTTTCATATACATTGATACTTGCCAGAGAGATTATGGCAACAACTTCGTTATCCGCAAGAATCGGAAGGCTTATAATTTCACGTGGCGTAAATTTCCCGCTCACGGTATAAAATTCGAATCGGGTGTCCGCAGGTATATTTTTAATGTGCTGCATATTCCGCGAAGCGATGACAGGTCCGAACTCCCCTTCAAAGGTATCGGCAGCAAAAGCTTTCCGTGCATTGCTATCCAATCCGATAGACTCGAAATATTCAAAGTGTTTTTTATCATCGTTCAAAAAATAAATGGCAGCCATCTGTGAACCCGTGTGAGAAGCAAGAGAATTAAGTGTAGCTTGAAAGAATTTCTTTACATCATATTCGCTCAACATCAATGCTGCAAGGCTTGCCACTTTTTGGTCTAAATCCGTATTTAATTGAATATTCTCAACCATAACATTGAATGAATTTGACAAATCACCAAATTCATTTTTCACTTCGTAGGAACTGCGGGCTGACATATCGCCATCATGAAAACTTTGGGCGGCATTGGATAGTGCTTTAAGTGGTTTGCGTATCGTTCGAAGTAAACTAATGTTGGCTAAAATTGAAATTGCAAGGAAGATAGAAACTATAAAAATCATTTGGCGGTTGGTGGCGTCCGCGTAATCGGCTGTTTGAGAATTTAGCGATTCTGCTTTTTTAAAAGCAAAATTATCGAGTTTCTGGAGTTTAGCAAACATATCATCTTTTAAAACACTTATTTTTCCTTCAGCATCTAATTCTTTAATCACCTGTTCTTTTTGTCCCGATATGGCTAAATCCAAACTTTCGTTGATGGACGTTTCCCACTTCAGAAAGGCATTGTATGCTTTTTCAGCATCATTTTTATCACCTAAAAATTGTGCTTTAATAATATCAAATTGCGCACGAATATCTTCAGAAAGAACTTCCATCTCCTGCGAGGTGCTTTCTGAACTTAAATTTAATAACAGGTCCCTTTGACCCAAACGCATTGCGCCTATATCTGTATAAATTTTACCTATTGCCAAACGGACTTGATAAGGGTGATTGAAAAATGTCTCTGTCTGTTGTTGCAGTTTATTATTTTGAGTTATGGCAATTATTCCCAAGGTTATCACTAAAGACATAGAAATAAATAGACTTGTAAATAAGAGCGTGCTGACCTTTATGTTTTTTATATTCATGGTTGTTGTTTTTTCTGAAAAATACCTGAATGCAAATATACTTCCTTATAATTGTTTTTCGATAAAATATCTCTTTCAGTTTCGCCCGTTATCAAAAAACCTTCTCTTGCTAAGCATTTATTTATCTTTGAAAGAATGGTTTTCCGATATTCGGGTTTGTAATAAAATAATAGGTTAGCACATATCACCAAATCGAAATCACCGAAGATGCTTGCAGGCGGAGCACTCAACTGCGGGTTAAATAAATCGAATACCGAGAAATCAATGTGGGTTTTAAGTTCCGGAATAATGGTATTGTTGTTTCCGTGCTTAATAAACCATTTATTGAATCTTTTTATTGTTAGATTTTTTATTGCTGAATCTGAATAATGTCCTTTTTGTGCCTCGTTAATTTCTTGTTGGCTTTGGTCAGTAGCGAAAATACGATAGTTGAATTTGTTGGCATTGCCGTTTTTGTTTTCTTCAAGGAGCATGGCAAGGCTATAGGCTTCCTGTCCGGCAGCGCAGGCGGCACACCATATTCGGATTTCTTTTTGCTTGCTGTATATTTTCTTTGCTATGAGCGATGGCAAAATGAGGCGCTCCAAAAAAGCAAAGGTGAGTGGATTGCGAAAAAATTCGCTGTAGCATATAAAAAGAGAATGTGAAAACCTGATGCCTTCTTTTTTGTTTTTTTGTAAAAAAATAAAATACTCTTCCTGAGAAAGGCAGTTCATTACGGCGATACGTTTTTGCAGCGATTTTTCCAAAAAGGTTTCATCAAAAGGAGACACATCAATGGAATGGTGTTTCAGTAGTAGTTGAACGATATGTTGGTTGTTTTCTGTCATTTCTTTTTCAATAATGATATTCTTTTTTATCACATTAGGGAATTAATGTTTATAGAAACATGGTTAATTATAAATTCATTGTCCCATTAGGGACAAAACAATATTGTATTAATTCAACGATTCATCATATTTGTAGATTGCGTACCTAAAGGCACGCTGTTCTCCGTTTTTCTTTTTTTTCTATAAATATTTTGTGCCTAACGGCACATTTTTTCATTTTTTTATCCCGTTAGGGATTTAATGTTTATAGAAACATGGTTAATTACGCATTCATTGTCCCTTTAGGGACAAAATGTTAATATTCAACTGGCTTAAATATGAATCGTTCATCAAATGGCACCTGAAATTTTTCTAAAAATTCTAAGTACTCTTCGATAAATGATTTTGTTTTATGATGCTTTGCCTGATTATTAATGTATTTTACAACTGTATCAATCTGTGAAATTGAATATGAAAACCCTCCATATCCTGCTTGCCATTCAAAGTGCCCGTTAACAAAACCATTTTTATGAATCCACTTTGACGAATCTGTTTTTACATCTTGCATTAAATCAGATAATGATTGATGTGGCTTCATTCCAATAAATAAATGCACCTGATCTGGCATGCCATTTATTGCAATCAGTTTGTGTTTGTTGTTTTGGACAATACCTGTTATGTACTTAAATAACTCTTCTTGCCAGTTAGGTTTTATTAATGATATTCTGTTTTGAACTGTAAAAACTGTTTGAATGTAAATTTGTGTGTATGTATTTGCCATAATCGTAATTTGCTTTATTATCCCGATAAATATATTGCGTACCTAACGGCACGCTGTTTTGCGTTTACCTTTTTTTTCTATAAATATTTTGTGCCTAACGGCACATTGTTCCAATTTTAAATTCTATTAACTCTTGATTAATCAACAATAACATACCGATCCTCTTCTTCGCCCAATTGCCTTGCGAGTTGGTTGATTTCTTGTTTGAGTTCTATCATTTTGAGTTCGCGACCTATGGTTACGTCGAAGAAACGTTGCAATTCATCCATTTTTTGTTGCACGGCGTGTTCTGCTTCCTTGCTATGGGTGATGTCGGTTACGGTGGTGATTGCGCCTATTATTTCGCCCTTTGTGTTTAGCATGGGCGCAGTGGTGTAGGAAGTCCAGCCGCTTTTGCCGAGGCTCGGAACGTTGAAAGGGATTTCCATTGCTTGGGAAGTGATTCCATTAAGTGTTGATTTGATAGTATCAATAACTCCAAATTCAAGCAGCCACGGAAACAAATCTGCCGGATGATGCCCCACAACCTCAGCAGCAGAAAATCCGCTTATGTTTTCCATAAAAGGATTCCACACTAAAGTTTTCATGTCGGTATCATAAACGATTATACCTTCGTTTGCGCTATTGATTACCTGCTTATTAAAAAGGCTTAATTCCTTCACAGTCTCTTCTGCCCGTTTGCGCTCGGTGATGTCTTTGTTGATGCCAATCAGCCCTATCACTTTGCCATCGCTATTTTTCAAAGGTACTTTCGTGCTCAGATTATAACGCACTTCTTTGGTAGTTTTGTTTATGCAGGTTTCTTCATGATTCAGAAGCGATTCTCCCGATTTCATCAGCGATTGTTCTTCCGCGAAATATTGTTTTGCTAAGTCGGGCTGAAAGAAATCGAAATCGGTTTTGCCCACTATGTCTTCCACATGTGCCATGCCGCAGTTGGCGGCAACTGCCGGGTTGCATACCACGAAGCGGCTCTGGAGGTCTTTATAATAGATTTGATCAGGAATGTTGGCTATGAAAGTGCTCAGCAGTTGTTTTTCTGTTGCTAATTTTTCTTCCATAAGTTTACGCTCCGTGATGTCTTTTACAATTATCGAAGCACCTTCATCACTGGGATAAGCAGTAATTTCATGAACATAAGCGTTATTTCCAGGATAGTTAATTACAATTTGCTGTTGCGTTTTTGATGCAAAAACCTGATGAATCAGATCTTCTACTTGTTGTCGATCCTTATTGTCGGGATATATATCCTTAATTGATTTTCCTATGGCATTTTTGGCTGTTATGCCAGTGATATTTTCAGTCGCTTTATTCCAATAGGTGTAGCACAAATCATTATCAAATGCAAAGAAAGCATCGGTGATGCTATCAGTAAGATTTTGGTATTGTTTATGGCTTTTAGTCAATAATTCTTCTGCCTGTTTCCGCTCGGTGATGTTGTCGTGCATAAACACAAAGCGTTCGGGTTTGTTCGGACTATCTTTTAAGGGAAAAATGAGTGCACGTATCCAGCGGGGCATATCGGACAAATTGGGAGAAATATCGTGAGGATTGTAAAAGATATCGGGCAGATGCACCACTTCGCCGTTTTTGACACGGGCGATATAGGAGCCATAACCTTTTTGCTCCAAATCATCAAAGATGGAAAATTTGGGGGGAGGCACATTGCCAAAAAGCAAGGTGTGAGCGGGGTTCACCTGAAGTGTGATTCCATCTATATCTACGATTTGAATTGACATCGGATTTTTTTCGATGATGTCGTGCAAAACAGATTCTGCTTTTTTACGCTCCGTAATATCCTGAACGGTGCCAAATAGGAGGTTTGTATCAGGGTTATATTCTGCTTTAGCAAAAATATCCACTATTTCTCCGGTGTTATTCCGTTTGATTTTATATTCTAAAGCAAAAGGTTTATTCTCATATAGTAAATCGTTCAGGGTTTGTTCTATCTTGTTGATATATTCAGGAAGGATAAGGTTGACTATTTCTTTGCGAGAAACATTGGTTGTTTCGAAACCGTATATTTTAATGGCTCCTAAAGATGCCGCATACATATTATCGTTTAGGTTCAATGTCCAATAGCCGATTTTAGCAATGTCTTCTCCTCTCAACAAATTCAATTCTCTTGCATTGAGTGCTTCTTCTGCCTTTTTGTGCTCGGTGATGTCAATAGAAAATCCGGCAATACGGGTAACCGTATTGTTTACATCATGAATAGGGAATTTTATGGTGGTATAAACCCTTCCATGCAATACTTCTTCCTGCTTGATGGTGATTCCTTGGTTGATGACTTTCATGTCGTCGGCTATGGCACTTTTTGCAAACTCGGGGGGGAAATGCTCATAGGAATCTTTGCCAAGAAGTTCGCTTTCCGGTTGTCCAACCAAATCGGCAAGGCTTTTACTAATCTTTAAAAGGCGGAGTTTATCATCTTTCAAATAAATGAGACTGGGGATACGCTGCATAAACTGTTGGAACAGCCCTTCGCTTTCCTTTAGTGCTTCTTCTGCATGTTTGCGCTCGGTTATATCCTGAAACACGATGAGATATTCGCCATCGAAGGCAGGAGAAAATGGTGTGGCACTAACCATAGCGGTTCTCACACTTCCGTTTTTGCAGGTGATGGTTGCCTCAATGGGAACAAAGGCGTTGCTGCTTTGTTTAACATGCGTAAGTTCGATGATCCAGTTGTAGGCAATTTTTTTACGATAGGCTTCGTCAGGATAGGCTTTAGGAAACCATACGTCCAAGTTGGGGATATCGTCCAAAGTGTAGCCATACATCTGGGTAAATGCCGGGTTGAGGTAGGTGATTTGCTGTTGCTCATTATTTATTGCCATGGGCATGGGCGAGCTATTGAATAATGCATTGTAGCGGGCTTCGCTTGTTTTCAAGTTTTCTTCCATCCCTACGCGCTCAGTAATATCTTCGAATATGGTCGCAAATTTCCTATGTTGGGGGCAAAAAACTCGAACGTGGATGTGGCGATTAAATGTTTTCGATATATAAGAGAAATCTATGGGTTTTCCTGTGAGTGCTACTTTACCATAAATTTCTATTTGTTGCTTATCAACATGAGGCATCACCTGTGAAATGGTTTTTCCTACTATATCTGCCGGTTTCAAACCCACATGAAATTCGTAAGCATCATTGACTTGCAAAATGCGGAAATCAATAACATGTCCTCTTGCATCCGTAATTACTTCGTTAAGAGAAAAACCTTGTGTCATGTTTTCGAAAAGTAATCGAAATTGCTCTTCTCTTTTGCTCAGTTGCTCTTCGGTCTGTTTGCGCTCGGTGATATCAAACATTGTAAGGAGGCAATTGTGCTCTCCTTCGGCATAAATCCCTTTTAGAAAAACATAAGTTGGTGGGTTGCCGTTTGTGGTAATGCTAACTTCGCACGATTGTTTGCCTTTGCTCCTGAAAATGGTTTCAAGAAAAAGATTATAGTTGGCTTGGGATTCTTGAGCAATATAAAGCCCGAATCGTCTGTTTATTAAATTTCCACGTTCTTTGCCCAGCAAACTTGCCGCTTGGAGATTTAGTTGCAGGATTTTGCCTTCGCGCGAAAGCGACGCATAGCCCGAAGGGGAAAAATCATATAAATCGGTGAAATGATGGGCAGCAATCTCCGCTTGGGTTTTTGCCAGCATGAGTTCGTCGTTTTGCATTTCGAGTTCTATCTGATGTACCTCCAATTCGTGAACGAGCCGCAGGGTCTCGATGTCCGAAGGGGACGCAGGGGAGCTATTGGCTTTGTTTTTCAAGAGTTCTTCTGCTCTTTGGCGCAAAAGGGTGGCGGGGGAGATGGGTTCTTTTTTCATCTGACGTGGATTTTTTTAGCTTTTATATTTTCGATGTTACACTTTTCTTATGTGCTTTTGAAATAAAAAGTAAAAGTACAGAATATTTTGGAGAAGATGGTTATTTTATGAAAAAAAATAACCCCAAGCCTATAAAAAAATTGATTCAAAAGAAACCCTTGTTACTTGAATAGTGTGTTTTAACCTAAGCCTATTAAAAAAGGTGTTTCCACTCCAACCCCTTGAAAAGGAGCTTTAACTTGGAACCAAAAAACCCCAACCCCTTGAAAAGGTAATGGTGCTAACTTAAATATATTTATTATCTTTGCAGAAAAACAAATCTCATAGATAATGAAACAAAATCGATCACTTGCCATAAGCAGTAAAAT